>JAGGWM010000174.1 GCA_021157445.1 Thermococcus sp.
CAGTTATTGAGAGGGTTATTAAAGAGTGTTTTAACCTCTAAGAGTTGCTATTAGTCTTTTTTCATTTAACAGCAGATTGATCGCATCTCTAATGTCGTTAACCACGACATCACTGGCCAACAATGCTTCAACGCTTGCTCCTTCTTCCCCTATTACGCAAATAGCAAGTTCAGCGTTTTCAAGCATTCTAACGTCGTTGTTTCCGTTGCCGATTCCTATGTAAGGCTCATATTCAAGGGCCTTCTGAAGCTTTTCGTTGCCGTCTTTGACTCTCTCCACCTTAAGGTCAATTCCTCTAAATTCCTCCTCAAGAGTTCCAAAAGTGTCGGAGCTCAAGATCACAACATTATATTTTTCGACGAGTTTCTTTAAAAGCTCCTTCACGTCCTTGCTTACCTTTCCCTCAACCCCCAGCGTTCCATTTAAGTCAAATATAATCGTCTTTGCACTAATCCGGCCATAATTTGGAATCTCCATATTTTCACCCTTTCTCAGATTGTCGAAAAGACTTAAAACTCTGTCCCTCAAAGCTTGAATGGTGAAGCTCTTGAAGATTGCATGGGGGATCAGCGGAGCAGGTCATCTCCTCGTTGAGAGTGTTGAAGTTCTTGAACGTCTGGGAAATGTTCATGATATAAAGGTATTTCTCTCCTTGGCTGGGGAAGAAGTTGCCAGGATTTATGGGGTTCTCGAGAGAATAGGAGCTTTTCCCATTGTGCGGGAGTCTAAACAGGGGCGTGCATTTCCTTCATGCGGTGCCTTTAATTTAGGCAAATTTAATGTTTTCGTTATTTCTCCTGCAACCTCAAACACTGTCGCAAAGATAAGGCTCGGCATAGCGGATTCCCTTCTTTCTTGCTGTGCCTCTCAAGCTTTGAAGAGCAAACTTCCCCTCGTTCTTGTACCAACCGATTCCAAGCCTGTGATTGAGACAAAAGCACCTAACGGAAAGGTCTTCAAAATTTACCCGCGTAAAGTCGATCTCGAGCATATTGAGGCACTGAAGGAAGAGGGAGTAATAGTTCTCGAGCACCCCTATGATGTGGAGAAAGCTTTAGAGCGGTTTTTATGAACGTAATAGAATTTTCCATCTTTTGTTACCGCTACATAATCGGGAGTGTATTTTGACCATAGTAGAGGTTGTGTTCATCCAATCTATACCACAAAGCCTTTGCCGCTTCGAGCTTGTTAAGTTCATCTAAAATTCCCAGCTGCATCTTTTGCCATATCCATCAACACCTGCACGTGTTGTTCGCTTATATTAAAGGTCACGTACGAGGCAGAGAATTCATAGCCAGTAATCAGCTCTTCCATGAGGTTTTTGTAGGGATACGCTGGAGTTACGGATATATTGAAGCATCACGTAATACCTCTTAAACCAATCCCGGTCGTAGGATTTCTCCTATGAACATTCACATAATGCAGGATCTCGCCCTAAAGTTTGCAAGGGAGCACAAAACGCTCTCCTTGTCATTGGCTGTCCTGAACTGCAAGCTTCTCCTTAAGGAGTTTGAACTTCTTTAAAACCTTGTCATTAAACCTTTTGACTTCTCTCTCAAAATTTTGAGTGCTCTCTTTCGGCTCTCTAAGTTTAAAGCTTAATTCGGGCTTTACCAAAATTTAAAAATCCATGAAGTGAATTTACACCGGTGGTTGAAAGTGAAGATAATCCGATTTGGTGTTTCGATGCCGGAAGATCTCTTGGAAAAGTTCGATGGGATAATAGAGGAAAAGGGATACGCTAATAGAAGTGAAGCCATTAGAGACTTGGTGAGGGACTTTATAGTTAGGCACGAGTGGGAAGAGGGAGATAAGGAAGTTGCCGGGACTATAACCATTGTTTACAATCATGATGAAGCCGATGTCGTGAAAGAACTTCTCGATATGCAGCATGATTACGTGAATGAGATTATCTCCAGCCTTCACGTGCACATGGACGAGCACAATTGCCTTGAGGTTATTGTTGTTAAGGGCAAGGCCAGCAGGATAAAGAGAATAGCTGAGAGGTTGATTAGCCTAAAGGGAGTAAAGCATGGAAAGCTCGTCATGACTACCACAGGTAAAGAGCTGGTATGAAAAAGCTTATAAATTTCTCTTTTATCAACACACTTGGGTGTGCCGGGGTAGCCTAGCTCGGTAGGGCGGCGGACTCGTAATCCGCAGGTCCCGGGTTCAAATCCCGGTCCCGGCTCCATAAGTTTGCCCTCTTCATAAACTCCACTTCTTCTCCAAAAATAAACCACCTAAGCAGGCTGTTAATAAGTTTGGACTTGTTAAAAGGAAAACTCTCAAGAGCTGCGGACACATCCTCATCCAGAGTCACATAAATACGCGTCTTTCTCCTTTCCTTGCACAAATCTCCGGAATAACTGAATGGTTCTAGAAGATGATGCCAAAGTCATCCTGACAGTATCGTTTGTAGAGACTATGCGATTTTAACTACTGCACTCCTACTGGAAATGGGTTATTCTCCCGGTTTACGTGTTTGACATTGAATTTGAAAATTCGGAAATTGGACACGTAACAACGGTAATAAAGATTAATGGTGAGTACTTTCTCCTAGATCAACATCCTCCAGCTATGGATTTGGGAACGTATTATAGAGATTGGTCAATATACCGAAAAGAAACACATGGAGAAACATTGTTAATTTCAAATGTGACTGTTTATGAAGTACGGAAAAGTGGAAAAAATGTTGCGGTTAGGGAGATTGGCATCCTGACAGCTTAAGACTTCAAATATAAAGGAGTATAAGTTTAGTTTCGTAGACTTGACAAGAATATCTGAAGATTGGAATTAAGTCTCTAGATACAAGAACCTACCTGCCACAGGCTATTCCGATGGCATGACATGGAGGATGGAGTTTCCACACTTTGTGGACTATTACAATCAAGTATTTCACGATGAATTCATGGAATACTTTTATTCAAGCTTCACCAGTTATGGAGAAATTAAAAAAGATTTAAGCAGTTTAATAGATTCTGGATCAAGGTTGCACAAGAAAGGGGATTCCATTAAAGTGATACTAAATCTCGCCAAAAAATAAAGGATTAAGACCAAACTTGAAACTTGTTAGTTTATGGACAATAAACTAACAAGTTTCAAGTTTGGTCTTAATC
>JAGGWM010000069.1 GCA_021157445.1 Thermococcus sp.
ACTGATTTAACGAAAGAAGAAGCATCAGAGATATTGGACAAAGTTCTAGAGGAGTATAAGAAGATAGTCGAGTTTGGAATAATCCATTCCGATATGAGCCTCTACAACATAGTTCTTAAAAAGGATGGAGATATATTAATAATAGACTGGCCCCAATATCTAACAACCGCCTTTCCAGATGCCAGATATTATTTGGAGAGAGACCTCAGAGTGCTCCTGAACTCGTTTAAGCGAAAATGGCGGGTAGAAAAAGACTGGAGCGAAGTCTGGAAAGAATTTGAAGAGACCCTTAAAAAGAGCTTAAAAGAGGCGTGAAACATGACAAAAAGAGAGGAAATCATTGCAACCCTCTTCAAAGAGGCTCAGAGAGCATTAAACGAACGAGAAATTGAGGTTGCAAAAAAGAAATTTGACGAGGTAATGCATCTCTCGGAAGGCTCTTATCCATGGATTTATTTTGAAGCCTGTTTTGGTTTGGTAGATGCTTTTATAGAGGAGGGCAACTACAGCGGCGCTGTAAAATGTTCAATTAAGGCACTTCTGAATGCTCCGGATGAAGAAATGTTTTCACTTGGGGCTGAAAGACTAAAAAATGTCCTCGCAATAATCAAAAAGAATAATAAGATTGACTCACTCAAAAATAGACTGGAGATCCTGATCTCACAAACATCCCCTAATAAAGATCTCCAAACGTTTGTAATGGCGCTAGATGCTCTTACAAAGGGGAATGTTAGAGAGGTACAACTTCTGACCAGAAATATAAGATCAGAGAAGCTCAAAGAAATTATAAAATCACTCATGGAATAACCTGCTCAACACTCTTTCAAACTGCTTTTTTTCAGGCCTTACTGGAAAATTATATGGTTCTTTGCTGGGCTTCTCGTTGTAATAGGGCCGATTGCACCCGGGGCAACCGTGAGTCATGAAGGCACTCTCATCAAGGACTTCTAGAAGCTCCTCTCTGGAAAGCCCGAAGTCTACAAGTCTTCCATTCTCAAACTTAAACTCTTCCACCCTTGCTATTTTGTTTTCAATCAAATAAACTCCAATCTGCATCAATCTGTATCTGTTCAAATCTGGAGGAGCTTTGTTTTCTAATCTAGTCCCTTTAATTGGGGTAAATGCAAAAATCGAAACTTTAGCTTTTGAATCATACGCCCTCTGAACCGCCTGTAAAAACTCTTCTTCACTCTCTCCCAACCCAAAAATCAAATGAACAAATGCCTTTCCCTCGCCAAAAACATCAACAACCGTATCAACGAACTTCCACATCTCCTCCCAAGAGTACATGGAGTCCTTTACTTGATTATACACTCTTTCACTTGCCGCATCTATTCCAACACCAATGTAATCTACTCCCAATCTTCGAAACTCCTTGAGAGACCTCTTATCCACTGGAGTTATCGAGAGGGAAATAGGAAAGCCCAGAGGATAAAACGCTCTTAGAATCTCCAAGACATCTTCCCTTAAGTTTGGATAATCCACGGTCTGCAGGCATATTCTTGCAAATTTTGAGGTCTTTAACCTTTCTAGAACTTCTTTCAGGTCGAATGCGGGCCAGGTTATCCTTGAAAGCTTTTCCAAATTGGATTTGCTTTTCCTAGCCTGAACACAAAAAGCACAATTGTTTAAACATCTCCCTTCATAATACGTCATAAAATATGCTGTTGTGGGTTTTGCAAGCATTTTTCCCTTCTTAAGGCCCAAGACAACTGCGGTTCCATATGAAACCCTGATCTTCATAGTTTCTTCCTCCCGAATCCCCTGAGCAATATGAGGTTAAGCAGAGATAAAAATGTTAGCATAGGAAGGAAGGGAAATATAGACTTATAACCTTCAATCTCAGCTAGATATCCAAGGGCTAAAGGCCCGGAAAGATAACCCAAATCAAAAAACATCGTATAGACACTCGAGCCTACTCCCCTTATATTTTTGGGAAGACCTGCCAAAGCCAGCATTTGAAGAGCGGGAACGCTTAACCCAAATCCCATTCCCAAAACAATTGCACTTAGATACGCTCTTGGAGGTAGAAGGTAAAAAGCTAAGAGAACATATGCGGATGTAATTAGCAACAACCCTAAGGAAGCCACTGGAATTGGCCCCTTTTTATCTGCCTCCCTCCCGCCAAAAACCCTTGTGAGAATGCTAAAGCCCCCCATAATGCTTGCATATATTCCAAAAACACTCGTGCCTAACCCAACAATTTTGTAGTATGCTGGAAGAAATGTGTACATTCCACTATAGGCAAAGACCATAAAGAAGAGTGAAATCGAAGCCCCTACAAAAGACAAGTTAATTAGATCCCTATAAGAGCCCTTCTTTTCCTCGCTTTCTTTGAACTGCACCCTAGCTCTAACCTCTCTGTATGCAGTTGAAACGAACAAAAAGCCTACCAAAGAGAAGAGGATTGCTAGGATAAATGCAGAATGAAATCCAAAGTAATCCGCAATTAATCCCCCTACAGCTGGTCCAATGAGCTGGCTTATGGAAAACATGGTTCCCCTCCATCCCAAAGTCTCTCCAACTCTTCCCTTAGGGGCCAAGTTTATTGCCGTCGAGAGGGAAGATGGGAAGAAAAATGCTGATGCAACCCCATGTACTGCCCTTCCTACGGCAAAGATAGCCAAGCTTCGCATGAAAAATGAGAGAAGGTAGAACCCACCTGCAACAGCCCCAAGAACCGTGCCTATCATCATTACTTCAAAACTTTTCCCCTTGTCTCCCAAGATGCCTCCCACAGGTTTCAGTACGAAGGCAAATATTGATGACACAGAAGCTACAATGCCAACCAAGAATGGGTTAGCACCAAAGGTTATAGCAAGGGGAGAGATTAGAGGCGCCACTAGGATATAGCCTAGGAAGAAGAAAAGCGCCGAAAAATGAAGAAGCCACAAATCCTTTCTTTTCATTCTTTGCCCCCTAAATCTCTACTAGAGGACTTTCCATGCCGTCTTTCATATATGCAACACTCATATGCTTGGTGTTTTTGGCAAATCCTACGTTCCCCTCTCTATCAACCATAATTATTCCCATGTTGTCTTTTCCAAAATATTTCGTTGCAAGCTCTATGGCAGCTTCACTGGCCTTTTGTGCGTTTAATCCAAACCTAACAAAATCTGTGGCAGTTTTTGCAAGAGAGAGCTTTATGGCAACTTCCCCGAGGCCAGTACATGAAGCCCCGGCAAATTCATTTGCATAAGTTCCCGCTCCAATTATTGGAGTATCTCCAACCCTTCCAAACATTTTCAAAAAGACTCCACCTGTGGAAGTGCCGGCTACTATCTCTTCTCCATCAAAAGCCACTGCCCCAACGGTACTCCTCAAAACCTCCGGGTATTCCTTTATCAGCTCACTAATCTTTTTCCAGTGAGGAATGCCTCCATCTTCAAGGAGTTTTTGTCTAAGTTTCTTCCACTGTTCAATTCTTTCTTCAGTTATCGGATTGTACTCTTCAAATCCCATCAAACGGGCAAACTTAAGGGCTCCCTCTCCAGCAAGGAGAACGTGATCAGTTTTCTCCATAACTCTTCTCGCAACGCTTATGGGGTTTTTAACTCCCCATATGCTCGCAACGGCACCTGCTTCAAGGTTGGAGCGCATAATAGCGGCGTCCATCTCAACCTTCCCATCCAAGGTAAGAACACTGCCCGTCCCGGCATTGAATATTGGGTTATCCTCCAATACTTTAATGGCCTCTTCAACAGCATCCAAAGCAGAGCCTCGTTTTAATTCTTTCCACCCAGCTAAGACGGCCTCTCTGACCCCTTCAAGAACTCTGGGAATCCTGTCCTCATTCTTTATTGTACCCGCACCACCATGAACAATAATCGCAACCATTAGAACCACCATCACTTAATGTCTTCGAAGGGTTAAAAGCATTATGGAAACGAAAAGAGAAAAGTTTCATTAGCTTAGGCTCATGTTTATTATAGTCTCCCCTATGTTTTCAAGATATTCCAGTATTCTACGATAGCTGTCCATGGCAACGGATTTTCTGTAGTCTATGGATTTTATGTGTGCTTTTAGTTCAAGCATTATCTTATCAATCTTTTTTAGGTTTTTTTGGGTTATCTGAGCCATAACCTTCTGCACTATCTCCTTTAAGTACGCAATATCCAAATCCGGATCGAAGTTTTCGGCAATTCTAACCATGTGGTCTCCTATTCTTTCAATATTACGCACTATAAACAGAACCCCTAGAAGATCGAAGTTTCTCTTGATCAATCCGCCATCCTTTACTATGCTACCCCCTGAGAGGATTTTGTTTACTGCCCTCAGAGTTAGGAAATAAAAGCGATCCAGTTCGTTTTCAAGCCCATTGATATCTCTGAGAATCTCTTTCCTTTCAAACTCCCTTATAAGCATTAGATCCTCTATCATCGAAATCAGGATAGAGGTTAGTCTTTCTATTATCTCCCTTAGATTGACTTCCTCATCCGCCAGTAAGCTTTTGCTTGTAATACTAAGCGGTTCTTCCAAGATTATTTCCAATCCCGGAAGATTTTGAATTGTTCCCCTTATCTTTACCTTATAGAGTGGCATATCCTCCATAAACTTTACATCGATGATGTCATATCCTTGTATGTAAGCAGAAATCAGTAACCTAACTGCCATATCTGGCGAAATATCTTTAGAAATTACGAGTTCTTTACTTTCGCTGATCTCTTTGGGTTCTTTGGGAAGTATCAGCAGGGATCCATCGGGATTAACCACTATCGGAACAACATCTCCCCGCCTCAAGTTATTTTCCTTAACCCACTTCTTTGGAAGTGAAATTATGTATGAGCTCCTTCCAGTGAACTGTATCTTTCTAAACTCCATACTGAACACCTGATCTATATAGAAACTTGCTCAAGATATAAATATTTTGGAATCCCAATCTTAATCTATAATTCTCTTCATCCAGCTTCCCTTCAAGAACCATGCAAAAGCGAATAATCCTGCTATGACGTTACTAAGACCCATCCCAAGGAAAACTCCTATTGAAGATCCAAGAATCAAGTAGCCTAAGAGATAGCTAAGAGGAATCCTTAACCCCCAAAGCCGCAGAATTCCAAGCATCATGCTCTTCTTTGTATGTCCTGATGCCCTAAAAACATTGTTCACCACAACAAAAATGCCGTTGAAGAAGGGAACAGATGTGAGGAAATACTTCCAAACAAGGGCACTTTCCTTTATCACCCCCTCATCATTAAGAAAAATCCTAAATATCGGAACCCGTAAAACCCCTATAACTACAACAGCACTCGTAGCTATTAGGAGATTGACCATCATAGTTCTCTCCGCGATCTTCTTTGCCCTCTCATAGTTTTCAGCGCCAACATTCTGGGCTATCATTGTTCCCATTGCCATACTTATCCCCCTGGAGATGCTAGTAAGAAAGTTCACGAGGCGTGTTGTAATAGTGTAAGCCGCATAAGTAACATCACCAAACCCAAATATTATTCTCGTGAGCACAACAAAACCAAAACTGTTTGCAGATTGTCCGATTCCCGAAGGCAGCCCCACCTTAAAAATACGCTTGTAGAACTCAAAATCTGGCTTAAGTTCCCTTAGTGTTAAGTGTATGGGAGCTTTTCCGGCAAAGAGGAGATAAGCCCCAATTATCGATCCTAGAGTATTTGAAAAAACCGTTGCTACAGCAGCCCCAGCAACGCCAAGCTTAGGAAGTTCAAAAAGGCCAAATATCAAAATAGGATCAAGAATTACGTTCATAAACACTGTGAATATGTTGATCTTAACTGGAGTTTTTGTGTCTCCTGTAGCCCTCATAAGGGCACTAAACACGAAGCCCATGAATGAAAACGGTAAACCCAAAAAGATTATCCTAACATAAGTTAAGGCATAAGG
>JAGGWM010000017.1 GCA_021157445.1 Thermococcus sp.
AAAAGACCGGCCTAATAAAGCTCGATAGAGTCCTTTACAGCCCGTTCTATTACCCAGTCGACTACGGAATCATCCCACAAACATGGTATGAGGATGACGATCCTTTCGACATTATGGTCATCATGAGAGAGCCGACTTATCCGGGAGTGCTCGTTGAAGCAAGGCCAATAGGCCTCTTCAAGATGATAGACAGCGGCGACAAGGACTACAAGGTATTGGCCGTTCCAGTGGAAGACCCATACTTCAACGACTGGAAGGACATAAGCGACGTTCCAAAAGCCTTCCTTGATGAGATTGCACACTTCTTCCAGAGGTACAAGGAACTTCAAGGAAAGGAAATCATTGTTGAAGGTTGGGAAAATGCAGAGAGGGCAAAGCAGGAGATACTCAGGGCAATAGAACTTTACAAGGAGAAGTTCAAGAAGTGACTCTCCTTTTTTAAAATTTTGGAGGTAAGAGAATGTACAAGCTTATTCAAGTCAAAGACGTTGTGAGAATCCCTCCGAGAATGTTTACAATGGATCCGAAAGAGGCCGCTAAGATAGTTCTGAGAGAGGCTTATGAGGGAATTTATGATAAGGATGAAGGCGTTATTTTGGCAATTCTTGATGTTCATGAGATTAGTGAAGGAGTAATAATTCATGGGGACGGAGCCACTTATCATGAGGCAGTCTTTGATGTCCTCGTTTGGAAGCCCGAGATGCATGAGGTTGTTGAGGGAGAGGTTATCGACGTAGTTCCCTATGGTGCTTTCATAAGAATTGGCCCCATGGATGGTCTGGTTCACATCTCCCAGCTTATGGATGATTACGTTGTCTTTGACGAGAAAAATGCACAATTCGTTGGAAAAGAAAAGGGTTATATCTTAAAGCTTGGTGAGGCTGTAAGAGCGAGAATAATAGCCGTCAGTGAAAAGAGCAAAATAATCAGAGAGAACAAGATAGGTCTTACCATGAGACAGCCTGGATTGGGCAAGTTCGATTGGATACAAAAAGAAAAAAGAAAAGCCCAGAGTGGTGAGTGAGAATGACTGAAAAGGCCTGCAGACACTGCCATTACATAACTAATGAAGACCGATGCCCTGTTTGTGGGAGTAGGGACTTAAGCGATGAGTGGTTTGATCTTGTTATAATCCTCGATCCCGAAAATTCCAAAATAGCCCAGAGACTCGGAGTAAAGGTTCCGGGGAAATACGCCATAAGGGTCAGGTAGAATGTCTCGGGACTTCTACTTTAAACTCACAGAAACCCTCAGAAAGGAGCTTAAAAATCCCCTAGGTAGGCTAATCAGGGGAGAAATGCCGCAGCCCTATTTAATCTCTCGCAAAGAGCTTGAAAACGCACCCTATTTGATTACAGTTGGGGATGTCGTTACTGAAAACGTCCTCTGGCTTGGTATAAGGCCTTCCATTGCAATCTACGATCACAAAACCAAGAGAAAGGAATACGAGCCGGACATAGAACTTGGGGCTGTCGTCTTGACCACAAAGAATCCGCCCGGGACAATAACGAAAGCTTTATTAAATGCTATCAAAAAGTCCTTTGAACTTGCCAAAAGGGGAAGAAGAGTTTACATAAAGGTAAACGGTGAGGAGGATTTAGCCGCCATCCCGGCCGTCCTCTATGCCCCGGAGGGGTCTTTGGTGGTTTACGGACAGCCGGATGAGGGGATAGTGCTTATAAAGGTCACACCCGAATGTAAGCGCAGATGTGCTCAACTGCTTAGAAAGATGGAGGTGGTTTACGATGGAGATTAGGGTTATCGAGACTAAAGAAAACAAGCTCCTCGGAAGAAAGGAAATATACTTTGAGGTCATCCACGAGGGTGAGCCAACTCCTTCAAGGAAGGACGTTAAAGGAAAGCTCGTTGCAATGCTTGACCTAAACCCCGAGACAACGGTTATTCAGTACATAAGGAGCTACTTTGGAAGCAGGGTCAGTAAGGGTTACGCCAAGGCTTATGAGAGCAAGGAGAGAATGCTCTACATTGAACCGGAATACATCTTGAGGAGAGATGGAATAATAGGAGAAGAGGGGGAGTGATGTAAATGGCCAAGAAACCCTCACAAAAATGGAAGCTTTACGAAGTCAAGGATGGAAAGATCGTCAGAAAGAACAGGTTCTGCCCAAGATGTGGTCCTGGAGTTTTCATGGCAAACCACAAGGACAGATGGACATGCGGTAGGTGCGGCTACACAGAGTGGAAGAAGTGAGCTCTTTTCTTTTTCTGGTGTTTTTATGATTTATCAAGGCCTTAAGATCAAGCTTCACCCCCAGGTTTATGAACCCGCTGAGGACACTTTTTTGTTAGCCAGGAATTTGAAGGTTAAAGAAGGGGACATTGCGCTTGATATGGGAACTGGAACGGGGATAATTGCCCTTCTAATGGCCAAAAAAGCAAGATTTGTTCTTGGTGTAGATGTTAACCCCATCGCCGTCGAGCTTGCAAAGGAAAATGCAAAGTTAAACGGAATAACAAACACGGATTTCCTGCTCAGCGACCTCTTCCAGAACGTTGAAGGAAAGTTTGACATAATAACGTTCAATGCCCCTTATCTCCCGGGCAAGCCAGAGAAGCCGATAGATCTTGCTTTGGTTGGGGGAGAGAATGGAAGAGAAGTTTTAGATAGATTCCTTGAGGAGTTTCCCAAGTATCTCAAGAAAGATGGGGTTGTCCAGATAGTTCAATCCTCAATAACCGGCATAGA
>JAGGWM010000025.1 GCA_021157445.1 Thermococcus sp.
AGGTCATCCCATGTGTACTTGACACCTGTGATAGCCTCAAGGAGCTTTGGATAATACTCCAAGCTAAGTCCCACTTCAACCCATGGGAGCCTACAAGCGGTAAGCATCTCGAAGAGACCACCTCTGAGCCTCTGCAATTCAATAACTTTTGCGGCTTTCTCTGGGTCGTAGGTGATCTTATATTCAACCTTCTGAGCCTTTTCGCCTTCAATTGGAGCCGTTCCAATTTCCCATGCGATGACCCATGCCTCCTTGTGGTGAGCTCCGATGGCAGTTGTTCCATATGCAAGGGCCATTGCTGGGTAAATGAAACAGTTGTAACCGCTAACTTCCAAGCCTTTTACGTGCATTGCAAACTCTTTTCCTCCAACTTTCTCGCTGATTGCTTTGACACCTTCAGCACCAAGGTTTCCGAGCTCTCCCCTTCTGTAAGCTATATCAAGGGCTAATTGTTTGGCCTTCTTGAAGTCCCCGAACTCTGGAGCGTCTTCATTCTTGAGAAGTCCTTTTTCTTTTAGCTCCATTATGAATCCTATAGTATTCCCAAGTGAGATTGTATCGAGACCCATCTCATCGGCAATCCTGTTGAGGACTGAGACCTCATTGAGCTTCCCTAAGCCAAGGTTTGGACCAAGCAAGGCAACATTCTCATAGTCAAGCTCGCTCTCATAGCCTTCTGCATCAAGAACAACGTTTCCACACGGCATGTTACAGTATGGACAGCCCCTTTGCTTGACCTTCATACCCTCCATCGTGTAGCCATCTACAGACCGGGCAAACTCAAAGCTTCCATCGCTGAAGTTCCTCGTCGGGAGGGCTGAGTTTTCGTTTGTCCATTCTACAGCGGCCATTGTTCCTTGCCTGTGCCAGAACGGATATCCGGGCGAATTGAGAATTGCATTGTAGGCCTCTTGTGAAAGCTCCCTAAGCTTCTCCTTATCCGCAACTGGAATTTCTTTGGTACCCTTAATGACCACTGCTTTGAGCTTCTTGCTACCCATTACTGCACCCATACCGGGTCTCCCTGCCGCTCTTCCCTCTTGGGAGATAACAACGGCATATTTAACGAGGTTCTCTCCACCGGGACCTATGCTTAAAACTCCGACATTCTTGCCGTGTATTTCCTTAAGCTCTTTCTCAGTTTCAAAAGTGGTTTTGCCCCAGAGACCTTCAGCACTTAAAATGCTTACGTTATCATCCTCAATGTAGAGATAGACTGGTTTTTTGGCCTTACCTTCAACAACAAGGGCATCATAGCCTGCTTTTCTCAAATGGACTGTGGCCATCGTTCCAAGGTTACCATCGCCATAACCGCCGGTTAAGGGGCTTTTTGCAGCGATAACCATTTTTCCACCGCTTGGTGTTGGGAGGCCGTTAAATGGGCCGCTTGCAAAAACTAATTTGTTTTCTGGACCGAGGGGATCAACGTTTTTAGCCTCATTCCAGAGAATCCATGCAGCTAAACCCCTACCACCAATAAAGTTCTTTGCGACCTCTTCAGGGTATTCTTGCACCCAGACTTTGTTGTTCGTTAAATCAACTCTAAGTATCCTTCCCCACCAACCTTTCATAGAAGACCACCAAAGTTCATTAATGTCTGAATTTTAATAAAGGTTTTGGGTTCATAAAATAGTTTAATTGGCATAAAGCAAGAAAACGGCTTTATTTAACAGCTATCGCTGAAATAAGCTTTTTTATTTAGCAGAGTTCTTCGAAGAATCTTTGAAAAGAGTTGAATACTATCGAAGATTTATCGTTCAATGAACGGAATATTTTCTAGAGTACCACTCCAAGCCAGAGGATAAACTCAAGTACGAAGAGGTTTAAACTTTTAATATCTCCTGTGCTATTCTTACTTGATGGTCATGTGGTTTAGAAGGGTGGAAGTTGAGGAGATTAAGAGAGCAAAAGAAGCTCTGCCGCATTATTTTTCAATCCTAAGCGGGGAAGAAAAACCGAACTTCTTCTACGCAAAGCGGGTAGAGGTGGATTTTGAACAAGATGCCAGTCTTAAGGATTTGTGGAAAATACACAAAGAGGGCATGGAAAAGTTGAGAGAAAACAACCTAAAGGAGAGCCCCAAAAAGAGCCTCCTTGATCTAAAAGCCCTAATAGCCCACAAAATCCTTGAAAGCTGTGAGTTATGTGAGTTCAAATGCCATGCAAACCGATTTAAAGAGATTGGATACTGCAGGGTCAAGGAGAGCTTGATTGCAAGCGACTTCCTCCATATAGGAGAAGAGCCGGAGCTTGTACCTTCTTACACAGTCTTCTTTTCCGGGTGCAACTTTAGGTGCGTCTTTTGCCAAAATTGGGACATAAGCCAATATCGGGTAGGCTTGAGGTGCTCTCCTGAGGAGATGGCGGTTAAAATGGCGGTAGCATATGCGGAAGGTGCTAAAAACGTTAACTTCGTCGGGGGGGAGCCCACTCCAGACCTTCCCTTTATTCTTGAGAGCTTAAAACACGTCAAAGTTCCAATTCCAGTGGTGTGGAACTCAAACATGTACATGAGCGAAAAAAGCATGAGACTTTTGGATGGGATTGTCGATGTCTATCTCGCAGATTTCAAATGGGGCAACGATGAAGATGCACTTAAATACTCAAAATCCCCAAACTACTGGGAAACAGTTACCAGAAACTTTTTATTGGCCAAAGAGCATTACAAAGCCGAGTTTTTAATAAGGCATCTTGTGATACCTGGCCATTTGGATTGCTGCACAAGGCCGATTTTGAAATGGATAAGTGAAAACCTCGGCAGGGATGTGAGGGTTAATGTGATGTTCCAGTACCGGCCAGAATACAGAGCTCATGAATATCCCGAAATCGATAGAAGGCTTACAAACGATGAAATGCTTAAAGCGGCCCAGTTTGTGAAGGAATTTGGATTAAAAAACGCGCTGGTGGGGTAAATGCGGGTCACCTCGGGAGTCTCTACAAAATGGATTTTGGCTCTGTTTCTGCTATTTTTTATGCTCCTCGGTTTAAAACTACTCCTAGAAGAATATTTGGAAAGGAAAAGAGGTGGCAAGAGTGCCTATTCCTACAAGAGAGATTACTGATAAAACACTCGTTGGGGGCATAATAAGCGCAATATTAGCTTACCTACTTATTCATGTCTTCACAACCTGGTATTCAAGGC
>JAGGWM010000012.1 GCA_021157445.1 Thermococcus sp.
AGGATCGTTACAAGAACCATTGGGCTTAAGCTTCCGTAAGGGGTGTTTATTATGGGCGCAACTCTGAAGTTCGTCGGAACTTGATGCTGACCTGCGGTTCCCCAATATGCAGGGATTCCGAAAGCTACAACACCCAGTGCAAGGAGGTTAACACCTATGCCCGGAATGACGTGATCTCCTTTTAAATAGACCGTGATAAACCCGTGAAGCATTCCAAGGAGCATACCCACAAAGGCTCCACCCAGAAGGCCTATCCATGGATTTCCGGTGATTTCTGCAAATATTGCCCCAAAGAAGGCACTCATGAGGAGTATTCCCTCGTATCCTATATTTACCACACCAGCTCTTTCGCTTACCACAGCTCCCACACTTGTAAGCACCAGTGGAACCATTGCCGTTAGTGCTCCGATAAGTGTTGAAATAACAGCTTCTATCATCTTCTCACCACCCTCTTTAGAAGGTCTAAAAGTCCGGGAATTGCAACGGCAACAACTATAACACCCTGAACCATTCTTACCATCTCTAACGGAACTCCTGCTTCAATCTGCATAGCTGTGGCTCCTGCTTTAAGCATTCCAAAGAAGATTCCGCTGAATATTATTCCAAGTGGGTGGTTTCTTCCAACCAGTGAAACGCCTATTCCATCAAATCCATAACCATAGATGTTTGCCATTCCCTGGCTTATTGCATAGCTTGGAGGTCTTCCCATTACTTCTGTTGCTCCGGCGAGACCACTCATGATGCCCCCAAGCAGGAAAGACCATATAACTGCTTTCTTTGGATTCATCCCACCATAACGGGCCGCTCTCTCATTGTATCCGCTCACTCTAAGTTCATATCCCAGTTCCGTGTGCCAGAGGATGTAGTATGTGATGAGGGCAGCTATTACTGAAATCGCAAAGGCCCATGAAAGTTCACTTCCCTTCATTATGATTGGAAATCTCGCACTAACCGGAACAGCTATTGTCTTATTCGGGTCTTCTGGATTGGGTATTTTCTGCAGAACTATGTAGAGGGCTATGAAGTATGCCATCCAGTTAAGCATGATTGTTGATACAACTTCGTTTACTCCTCTGAGAACCTTTAAAAAGGCAGGAATTGCCATCCATGCGATTCCGGCTATTATTCCACCTAAAAGCCCCATCAAAACGTTTCCCCACAGGTTCGTTAGCAAAATTGCCGCTATCGCTCCAAAATACACTGTTCCTTCACCACCAATGTTAAAGAGCCCAGTTCTCGCTCCTATTCCAAAGGTCAAGGCGGTTAGAATTATTGGGGTTGCGGCACTTAGTGTCATGGCCCATCCGTACTTTGAGCCCACGGCTCCGTCAAAAAGTGCCACGTAAGCCTTAACTGGACTATAACCGGAGAATGCCAATATAATTCCACCTACCACGATTCCGATTACTATTGCTATCAGGCTTTCTATAAGTGGCTTTGCAAATCCTTTGATATCAACTCTCATGCCTAATACCTCCCATCATTAGTCCTATTTGCTCTTCGGTAACTTCTTCAGGCTTCACTATACCCACAAATTGACCTTCATAGATTATTGCCATTCTATCACTAAGCTGTAGCACTTCATCTAAGTCCGCAGAAACCAGAAGAACGGCTTTGTTTTCGTTTCTAAGCTTTATCAGGTAGTTTCGTATATACTCGGTTGATGCTACATCCACACCCCTTGTGGGTTGGGATGCGATTATAAACTCGGGCTCTTTGCTAACTTCCCTCGCAACTATGAGTTTTTGCTGATTTCCTCCGCTCAAACTTTTTGCAGGGGCATCTATACTGGGGACAACAACCTCAAAATCCTTCACAAGCTTTGCTGCATGTTCTTTAACCTTATCCCATTTTATGAGCCCTAACGGGCCTCTGAAGTTCTTTCTCCAGTGAAGTCCAAGAATTGAATTCTCAGCCACGGTCATTTCTGTGACCAGTCCCATGTGAATTCTATCCTCTGGAATATGGGCCACTCCAAGATCATAAAGCTCTCTTGGCGGTCTTCCGGTTATGTCTTTTCCGTTAAGTATTACCTTGCCTTTTTCTATCTTCCTTAACCCACTTATCGCTTCTATAAGTTCGGTCTGCCCGTTGCCTTCTACACCGGCTATTCCGAATATCTCTCCGGCTCTCACTTCAAATGTAAGCCCCTTTACAGCATCTTCTCCTCTGTCCCCCTTTACCCATAAGTCCTTTACTTCAAGCACGGGTTTTCCAGCTTCCTTCGGTGGTTTCTCTATTCTGAGGACGACTTCCCTTCCAACCATCATTTTGGCTAGTTCTTTTGGAGACGTCTCGCTTGTATTGACTGTTCCTATTATCTCCCCCTTTCTTAGAACCGTTACTCTATCGGTTATCTCCATGACTTCTCTGAGCTTGTGGCTTATGAATATTATCGTTTTGCCCTGTGATTTTAGCTTTCTGAGCACATCAAAGAGTTCCTTGACTTCTATTGGTGTTAGCACTGCGGTTGGCTCGTCCAAAATGAGAACGTCAACGTCTCTGTAGAGGGTTTTTAATATCTCAATTCTCTGCTGAACGCCTACCGGGAGGTGTTCAACAGGTACATCTAAGGGAACTTGGAAGTTCAGCTCATCCATAAGTTTTTGTAACTTCTCCTTCGCTTTCTCAACGTCTATCTTGGAGAAAAGACCATGACCTTCCATTCCAAGTATGATATTATGAAGTCCGTCAAAAACATCAACGAGAGTAAAATGCTGGTGAACCATCCCAATTCCGTTTGCAAGGGCATCTGCCGGACTTTTAAATCTCACTTCTTTACCGTTAACGAAGATTTTACCCTCCGTTGGTTGGAGCATTCCAGAGAGGATTTTCATTAAAGTAGTTTTTCCAGCCCCGTTCTCACCTAACAAACCGTGAATCTCACCTTTTTTTACGGAAAAATCGACACCTTTCAAAGCCTTTGTTCCGTCTGGATATATTTTGATGATTCCTTTCATTTCGATAATTGGAACCTCTTCCATAGTGCACCCCCCGAGAAGCTGTAAAAGTTAAAATAGAAAAGAGAAAATCAGCTGCTTTCCCACTGCTTTGCTAATTCTTCCATCTCTTGCCATGTCTGGGCATTTCTTATGGCCTCTATTTGGTCTTTGTTGGCCACCATTGGAACCTTTATTTCCCCGCTCTTTATCTTCTCTTCAAGCTCTTTTACCGCATCCCAGATCCAATCTGGGACTTGCTTTCTTGTTTCTTCAAGCTTGGCGAATAGCTCGTCTTCACTTGTAAATCCAAGTTCCTTAAGCTTCTGCTTCTTTGTATCCTCTGGAAGTGAGTTGAACATCTCCCTAACATCCTCGATGGTGCTTACTC
>JAGGWM010000156.1 GCA_021157445.1 Thermococcus sp.
CTATAGCGGCATCAAACCAGTGTTCAGCCAGAGCAGAGAATAGAAACATCAGAGCGAGCACCATTCCTAGAACACCTTTCTCAACGTGAAGCCATTCCGAAAAGCGGATGTATTTTTCTATCGTGTCCCATGCGACTAAACCAGTAATGATAAAGAAGATTACCATTTTACTTATTAGCCCCAAAATACTTCCAGTGCCGACTGCGAATATGATTAAGGCTATTCCAAGAAAATCATCCATAACACTTGCACTCAGAGAAGCGGCACCAACGTCGCTCCTCAAGACCCCGAGATCCATCATAACCCTTACGGTAATCCCTATGCTTGTTGCCGTCAATAAAACTCCACCGGCAAAGGCCTCCCTAGAAGGATATCCCATCAGCTTGAGCCCAAGGTACCCAAGAATCAGAGGGACAAAAACCCCCATGAGGGTAGAAACAGTTGCTACCGCACCGGTTTTTTTGAGCATTTCAACATCTGTGTCAAGACCACCCAAGAAGAGCAAGAAAATTATTCCCAAACGAGCCAAAAATTCAAAGGTCTCATCCGAATGCAAGGTAAGATACTCCGGCCTTATTAGGCCAAAATATATCAGATTCCCCAAAATCATGCCCATCAATATCTCTCCCAATACGCCGGGAAGTTCAAAGCGCTCCATTAAATGATCTCCAAGCTTTCCAAAGATAAGTGCTACTCCAAGGGTGAAGAGGATCCACTCTGGAGCCATTGCACACCACCCACCTTCATCAGTCTTAAGAACTCGTCAATGAGCAACCTCAGGCTTATTTCTCCCCTCAAGATGTTGTTTTCATTGACAATCGCTAAGATCTGCACTTTGTACCTTCTCATTCTTGTCAGCGCATCCAGAACCGTGGCATCTTCATCTATTGTCATTACATTACGCTCCATTACATCAGATGCCTTTTCCGCTCCCCCCAAAATGGACTTGAAAACCGTGCTTATGTTGCCAAGCCTCGCCTTTGTGTTCTCCGGAGGAAGAAGGATACACATAACGTCAAGGTATCTAATCACACCCTCGAGCTTCATCTCCTCTTTATTGTTCACAACCCACACGTGATGTCTCGTTCTGAGCAACTTAAGAACATCAACGATGGGAGAATCCACCGTAACAATTGGCATTGAGGCTATTGACGGCATTATATTCCTCAGCTTCATCGAATAAAAAGTCTGGAGAGCCCTCTCGACGTCCTTCATGCCCTCACCACCAACAACTTATTTTAGAAGTTCTTAAAAAGCTACGTGCCAAAAAGTCTACATTCCTAAACATTTATAATCCATAGAGTATACTGTTGAATCAGGTGATTTTGATGAAAAAAGCCCTAGGAGTGTTGCTACTTGTACTTATAGTGCTCACTAGCATGTGCATATCAAATAGCCCATCGACCACATCACCATCTTCCAGCACGGCAACGGAGACTTTTACATTGGATAAAACAAAGTTCCACTTCTACATGTATGGGGCGGCAACATGTCCCCACTGTAAAAAAATGAAAGAAGAGATTCCAAAGTTCTTTGGGAAAGACGCCCTAACGTACTATGAATTACAGGGAAACGAACACAACGGAAAGATGTTTGAGCAGCTCTATCAAATACTCGGAGTGACCGGTGTTCCAGTAATAGGTATTTTCTATGACGGAAAGCTCTACGCAATAGTGAACGGAGAATTTCCACTTGAATACGCAGATGATCTTGTGGAAGAAGCTAAAAAAGCAGAAGGTGTGCTTTTTATAGCCGATAAACCGTACCTCATCCCAGAAAACAAGACCGAAATCGTTAATAAGCTTGAATATATTTTCACAAATGGTGAGCCGAGTGAGGTCTGAAATCAAGGTTCTTCTTTTAATAATTTCATCTTCCATTGGATTAACAGCCGGCATACTCTCCATTCTCGGGTTAAGAGATTTAATCTATCCCCTGCTCGCACTGGCTGGAGCAGATTCAATAAACCCCTGTACGTTTGTCATTTACACAATGCTTCTCATAGCCCTCTCTCTTAAAGAAAACATCTCCAAAAGGAGAATTTATGCTGTTGGACTGGCCTTTGTTGCTGCAATTTACATCTCCTACTACCTTCTTGGAGTGGGATTGGTGGTACTCACCAAGACAATTCCAGTATGGGTTGCGGGAGTAGTTTCAATAGCTTTTGGGGCTTATACTTTTATAACCGGTTATATGGAAAAAAGCAGGATAGCAAAGAAAAAAGAAGTAAGGAGGAACATATTCACCAGGGAAGCAACCATTTTTGGGGCCTTCTCACTTGGCGTTATAATATCATTCACCCTCCTACCGTGTTCCTCGGGAACTTATTTAGCATATGCAATCCTCATATCCAAAGTAGGAAGAGCGTTAACGTTAATCCTTCTAGCACTTTACAATATCATTTTCATCCTCCCGTTGCTTATAATACTCCTGACAGTCGGAAGCATAACGGAGAGCAAATCAATCTCACAGAGGATAGTCCAAAAGTCTAGGGAGCTTTCAATGATTGCCGGGGCACTGTTGATACTTCTTGGAATATACGTTATTCTTGGAATGTAGGAAAGCTTAAATTTTCCAAATGCAAAATCTATTTGGTGTTTGCATGCAGGAATGGTATCAATCACGGGCACTCTATGAAACTGTTTCAAAGCTTATAAAGAGGGGGGACTTTGAAAGCGCACTTCAAATTGCAGAGTCCATTCCCGACAAAGGGATAAGAGCAAAATCAATGTCAATGGTCACCGTGGAAATGGCAAAACAGGGGGAAGACTACGGCGGAGCCCTTAACAGGACAATAGAAGCCATACTCGAAATTGAGAACGACGAGAGCATTACCAAAGCCTTCATGAGCTTGGCTTTTGAATTTCTCGAACTTAACCGCCTAGACGAAGCCCTAAAAATAGCCGAATTTATAAAGGACGTATCTAACAGGTCAAAAATACAGGCCGAGGTGGCATTAGCTCTCGCAAGGCAGGGGAAAATTCAGGAAGCGTTTAAGATTATTAACGATATTCTTGATGACGATGTTAAAACGTGGGCAACTTCAAAGCTCGCATCCGAATTAAAGCATTGACATTCTTTTGATTATTTTTGCCTTTCTTTTTCCAAAAATACACCCGCAATAGTTCACAATCTTTTTTAAAACCCTGTTATTTAGCCATTGGTGCAAGAGAGTAGGTGAGGTGATAAAATGAAGGAACTCGTGGGGCTTATAGGCATGCTTCTTCTCGTGAGTTCTTGGATTCCCCAAACATGGGAAACAATAAAAAATAAGAAATGCCCTCTAAATTTGGAATTTGTCTTGGTTTACGTCACTGCCTCAACGCTGCTTGCGATTTACTCCTATCTAATAGGAGACTGGGTATTTCTAACCTTGAACTCCCTAGCAACCCTACAGAGTGGGGTCAACCTCTATGTTAAGTTGAAATATTAAATGATCACCTTCTTTCATAGAGGCCAACCAGCTCGCCAAATTGGATTACATGCCCTTCCATGGCTTTTTCTAACTCCCTCTTGCTCGCTCCCGGTTTTAGGTCAAGGGTTGTGTCAAGAACATAGACCTTGAAGTGGTAGTGGTGCACTCCATGCTCCCTTGGAGGGCAGGGACCATTGTAGCCGATCCTCCCAAAGTCGTTCCTTCCTTGGATAACCTTTATTGGCGTCTCAACAACCTTTTCCTTTGGAATGCCCTCGGGTATCTCTTCAGTTGGGGGAATGTTCCAAGCCACCCAATGAGTGAAAGTGCCGATTGGAGCGTCTGGATCATCAACTATTATGGCTATGCTCACTGCTTTATCACTTAAACCTTCGAGTCTTAGTGGGGGGCTAACGTCGATTCCTTCACAGGTGTACTTCGAGGGAATGAATTCATTCTCCCCAAAAACGGAGCTAACTTTCAAATCCATTTTTTCACCTCCTCCAATGCAGCCTGCGGTTAAAACCAAAATACCGAGGAGGAAAGGAAGCACTTTCATGTTTCAATATTATAATCAAGAACGTAAAAACATTTCGGAATTGTTCTTATTATTTAACAAAGCTTTTATGGCGATTTCCCAATTTATTTTTGGTGAGCCACATGAATCTGAAGGGGAAAGTGGCTCTAGTGACCGGAGCTTCTAGGGGAATAGGAAGGGCAATTGCAGTTGCTTTGGCAAAGAAAGGATGTCATGTGGTTATAAACTATGCAAGAGATAAAGAAAACGCAAAGAAAACTGAAGAAATGTGCAGAGCTCACGGGGTCGAGAGCATTATCATAAAGGCAGATGTTAGCAAGAGAGAAGAAGTCAAAAAGATGGTAGAAAAGGTTATCCACAAGTTTGGAAGGATTGACATCTTGGTCAACAATGCTGGAATCCTTGGAAAGTCGATAGATCCAATGAAGATAAGCGATGAGGAGTGGGATAGGGTGCTTGGGGTTAACCTAAAAGGAGCCTTTATAGTTACGCAGGAAGTGCTCAAATACATGAAGAAAGGCAAAATTGTAAACATAGCCTCAATAGCAGGCAAAGATGGCGGAACTGTCGGAGCTCACTATGCCGCTTCAAAAGGAGGTCTAATAGCGCTTACCTTCAATCTTGCAAGGCATTTAGCACCAAACATTCTGGTAAACGCCGTTGCTCCGGGACCCGTTGCAACCGACATGATAAACGAAGAAATGAGGGAAAAGCTAAGAAAACTCTCACTAACTGGAGAAATAGCCAAACCAGAGGACATAGCCCATGCGGTGATCTTTCTTCTCGAAAACGACCATATAACCGGGGAAGTAATAGACGTTAATGGAGGCCGCTTGATGGATTAAATTTTTATTTAAGATTTTCAATTTTCTTTCATGAAGATCCTGTGGGAAAAAGAAATACTGGCAAAGAAGATTAAAGTCTCACCAAGGCCCGTATGGAAGTGCCGGACCTGCCCAGCTTACGGGAAAAGCCCTTCCTGCCCACCGTATGCCCCATCATGGAGGGAAGCAAAGGAGCTGGTAAAACACTACAAG
>JAGGWM010000019.1 GCA_021157445.1 Thermococcus sp.
AGGTTGAATTTTTTAAACTTTCATTTGAGGGGTGAGAAATGAAAAGCACAGTACTCTTTGAAAATCATGCCGGGTTTAAGAAGGGCCTTCTTGGATCCCATGGATTTTCAGTTTTAGTTGAACACAGGGGAAAGAGGGTTTTGGTAGATACCGGAAGTGATGGAAAGGTTTTGCTCCATAACATGAAAGCCCTTAACATTTCACCTGAGGAAGTTGATGTGGTGTTTCTCACCCATGGCCATTACGACCACAGTGGTGGACTGGAAGAGTTTTTAAATGCGAGAAAAAGCTCCATAGACATCTACGCCCACCCTCACGTATTCTTAAGAAGGATCGCATTGAAACCCAAGCGTAGGGAAATTGGAATTCCTTTTTCGCAAGAACATTTAGAAAAACTTGGGGCGAACTTTATACTAAAAGAAAAGCCCGTTAGGATATTTGATGAAATTTATACAAGCGGCGAGATAGAAAGGAGGACTTGGGATAGAGCAGTTGGCTACATTATGAGCGGAGAAAAACCGGTAAAAGACCCGCTAAGAGATGACATGGCATTGTTCATTGAGCTTGGGGGTAAAATAGTCATTATAAGTGGTTGTGGCCATAGCGGTATTCTAAACATAGTGGGGTACTCAAGGAAGCTGATGAATAAGCCGATTTTTGCCTTGGTAGGTGGATTCCATCTAAGCGGAGCCAAAAGAAGTATTCTGGAGGATGCAGTTGGGGGCATTAGAACTTTTGGAGTTGAGAAGCTCTATCCCGGTCACTGCACCGGATTTGATGGGATTTGTGCATTTATGGGTGCCTTTAGAAATAAAGTGGAGCCTCTATATGCTGGGAAAGAGGTCAAATTCGTCCAGTGACCTTGAAAAACGAAGGGAAACGCAGTAGATAAAGAGGTCTTAGTATCGAATATGAGAAACTACTAATGCGAAACCGATATAAGAGACGATAGCAAATAACCCACAGCTTAAGCTTAAAAATCGTCCGCTTTGGGTGAAGATTATGGGGTTAATTGAAGACAAGGCTTTAGTTGAAGCGGCTTTATTTGTAGCCGGGAGGCCTTTGAGCCTTAAAGAGCTGTCGAGGGCTTTGGGTATAAAATCCCTTGACTACCTTGAAAAACTTATTGAGCTTATAGCGGCTGAGTATGCTGAAAGACAGAGTGCTATAGAAGTTGTTCGAGTTCTTGGAGATAAATATGTGATGCAGGTTAAGCAGGAGTATTCCCAGAGGGTTGTCCATTTAATGCCGAGACCAGAGTTAAGAACCGGAGAACTCAAGACCCTTGCCTTGATAGCATACCTCCAGCCAATAGAGCAGAGCAAACTGGTAAAACTAAGGGGAAGCCAAGCCTACGAGCACATAAAGCGCCTGTTGGGAATGGGCCTCATTTATGCGGAACCCTATGAGAGAACTAAGATTCTCGGAACAACACAGAAGTTTGCAGAACTGTACGGATTTCCCGAGAACGATCCTCTGATAATTAAAGAGGCGTTCAAAAAAGTTGTTCATGCCGAGTATGCTGACTTAATAGCAAAAATAGAGAAGCAACAAGAAGAGAAAAACGTCGAGTAGTAATTTCTTATACCCCCCGTTTTTCTTTTTCTGCACTATGAAGAAATTTTAAGGGTCTATTGAAGATTCAAAAACTTTAAATACCTGCTCTGCGAATTACTATTCAGGTGAGTGTATATGCCGGTTATAACGAAAGAGGAGATTGTGGATAGGATAAGGAAAAAAACTGGGGTGGGCTTGGAGGAGATAGAGCATAAAATCAAAGAGATAGCTCAGACTAATGAAATATCTGAACATGCGGCTGCACTTCTCTTGGCGGAGCAGCTTGGAGTAGAAACCGAGGAAGAGGAACATGCTCTAATCCATATATCTGATCTAGTTCCCGGAATGAGGAACATAAACGTGGTTGGTAGAGTTTTGCGCAAGTATCCTATTAGAGAGTACACTAAGAAAGACGGTTCAACGGGTAGAGTTGCTGCCCTTTTAGTCTACGACAACACTGGAAGGGCAAGAGTTGTTTTATGGGATTCCGAGATTGCGAAGTACTATAATGAGATTCAGCCTGGTACAGTGCTCAAGATTATAAACGCTGATGTGAGAGAAAGTCTTAGGGGACTTCCAGAGCTCCATGTTAACTTTAGGAGTAGAGTGATAATAAACCCCGAAGACCCAAGGGTCAAGGAAATCCCACCAATTGAGGAAGTCAGAAGCTATAATTACACAAGAAAGAGCATAGAAGACTTAATGGGCGGGGAAAAGTTTGTTGAAGTTAGGGGGACAATAGCAAAGCTTTACAGGGTTATAGCATATGATGCATGCCCCCAGTGCAGGAGAAAAGTTGACTATGACCAATCAACCAAGAGTTGGGTATGTATAGAGCACGGCGAAGTCAAGCCAATCAAAGCCACTATACTGGACTTTGGTCTCGATGACTCAACGGGCTACATAAGGGTTACCCTCTTTGGAGATGATGTAGTGGAAATACTTGGGGCTGAGCCAGAAGATATCAGCGAGAAGCTTAAAGAGCTCGTAAACACTGGGTTAACCATGAGAGAAGCCGGAAGAAAGCTGGCAGAGGAAGAGTTCTATCATGTTCTTGGAAAGGAAATAATAGTCAGGGGAAACGTCGTCGAGGACAGATTCTTGGGCCTTATATTGAAGGCCTCTTCTTGGGATGAGATTGATTACGAAAGAGAAATCGAAAGAGTCAGGAGGGAACTCTTGAAGGAGGTAGAGTGAGATGGAAGAAGTTCCTCAAATTAGGAGAAGAAGGCCTGCAGTTGAAAAGAAAATTGCCGAGATAACTCCAGAAGATGTTAGGGTTTCATTAGTCGGCAAGGTTGTTAAAGTTGACAAAATAGATTACATCTTTTGGCTCGATGATGGGACGGGAGTGATTGCAATTGAATGTGAGGAGAACATTTTACCAAAAATTGGACAGACGGTGAGAGTAATTGGTAGGGTCATTAGAAACGAGAAAGTGCACATCTATGGTGAGGTAGTTCAGGATTTCAGCAATGTAAATCTGGACTACCTGGAGGAGATTCAAGAACTTGAGAAGAAACTCCTACCTAAGCTTGAAAACGCTCTCGTGTGGTGGTTAGAATGAAAAAGAGATTGCCTTCAACAAGAGTTTACATAAAAGACATCCTAGAGGGATTTTACGTTAAGAGTGAGGGCGATTTTGAGCCAAATTATCTTATCACGAAGGATGCAAGAAAGGTATACAGGGCGAAAATAGTGGGAACTGTAGTTAGAGAGCCCATAATTGCAGAGGACGAAACCTACGGAAAGTTCCAGGTAGATGATGGGACTGGCGTGATATGGGTTCTTGGGTTTAGAGACGACACAAAGTTCGTTCGCCTGGTAAAGAGGGGCGACATAGTCCAATTGATTGGGAAAATAGCAGAGTGGAGAGATGACAAGCAAATACTGGTTGAAGGGGTTAGTAAAGTTGACCCCAACATGTGGATACTACACCGCTACGAAGCCCTTAGAGACAAAATGGAGCATATTAAAAAAGCCAGAACTGCATTTGAGATATACAACACCTATGGAATTACCGCAAAGGCCAAGGTGATTGCAAAGAATAAGGGGGTAAGTGAAGATCTGCTCACTACAATAGATGAGCTTTATGGCATAATAATGGAACAAAAAACCGAAGAGGCTGCTTTTGAGGAGGAATTATTTGAGGAGGAATCCGCAGAAGTCGGCAAAGAACTAGAGGAAGTTAAGAAAGCTGTGCTGGAGATACTCAGATCAAAGGGTACCGCAGTTTCGTTGAAGTTCATCCAGAGAAAACTCCAAGATAAACACGATCCAGAAACAGTCGAGGAAGCAATTAGGGCCCTTCTTGCGGAAGGAGAAATTTTCGAGCCCGAAGTCGGCTACTATCAGATACTCGAATAGTCCTTTTAAATTTTAAAAAGGAAAATCAGTACTGCTCTCTCATTGTCCTAATTACCGGGTCGTGGATTAGAGTTGATGTTATGCCATCTACGAGCCTGTAGAACTCATTTTTGCCTCTCTCCAGATCCATGCTTTCTATTTTTAAAAGCTCGCACTTATTGCTCAGTATCCACCTTCCGATCACGATCTTTTCTTTTCCATCCTGCTTGATGTCTATCCTAATAACTCCGTAGGGGACATCCGCAGTCCACCAGTTGGCTTTAAATACAACTTCCCATCCGAGCTCCTCTAAAATATTGGCAAGCCTGTCCATAGTTTCCCCGGGACCATAGGGAGTTTTGAAAGTGATGACCATCCACAACTCTTTATCGGATAGTTTGTTTTTGATTTGGTCTTTAAATTCCATAACATCACACCTCCTTTGTTAATGATCCTAACAAAAAGCTGAACACCGCCAAATATATGGCAATCTTTAACTTTCTCTGGACTTTCCCAGCGGTAGTTGGAGATGGATCTTTTAAAATTTCGTATGAGGAGAATAAAATTACCCCATCTACCACTATTATCGGGAGGTATCCAAGGCCAATTCCAGCCTTTACTGGCAAGAATGAAGCAAGTATAGTAGCGAGACTAAATAGAACTCCCATTTTTGAGGCTCTTTCAACGCCCCAGATAATAGGTAGGGTTTTGGCTCCATGAACTCTGTCTCCCTCAACGTCCTCTATATCTTTGAATATTTCCCTTGCGACATTCACTAAAAATGCACAAAGTGCGAGATAACCGGCGAGGCCAATTTTACCCACGGCGACAGCACCATAAAGGGGAGTAACCCCTGTAAGAGTTGCCACTGTAAGATTTCCAACAAAGGGAGTGGGCTTTAACTTCCAGGCGTAGAGATACATCAGGAGATATGCTCCAAAGGCAAATAAAAATGCCCACAGGTTGAGCATATATCCTATCAAAAGCCCCAAGAGGGCTAAGCACAATCCGTAAACGAGGGCAGCTTTTCTCGATAGAGCTCCTCTAGGAAGTGGCCTGGTGGGTCGGTTGATTTTATCGATCTCATAGTCGAAGTAATCGTTGATAATATTGCCCCAGCTACACCCTAAGAATACCACAAGGAAAATCATTAAGCTTTTTTCATAACCGGGAAGACTTCCTAACGCCACAGTAGCACCTAAGATTCCAACCAAACCGGCTACAACACAGTTCGCTGGCCTCAGAATTTCCACGAATCCCTTAAGTTCCATTAGGCACACCTAATATTAAAATGGGCAAGCGGTTAAAAACCTTTCTCTAAAGGGCGTCCCTGTTTAAAAGTCCAAGTTCCTCTCCGTCTTC
>JAGGWM010000024.1 GCA_021157445.1 Thermococcus sp.
AGTTTAAGTACACCGGAGAGCTTGCCCGGGAGCAGTGGGACAAAGCAATTCCGGAGCCGTTAAAGAGGTAAAAGTCAGGAGTGTCCGAAAGAGAGGTCGTTCCTTAATTTTTTTAGCTTTAGGTAAACCCGCTCTGCGGTTTCCACATCCTCTCTGGTCCTTTCTATTATTGCAGGGTAGTCCCCGGCTTCGTAGAGTTCCCAAACGGTTGTTCCACTCGGTTTTCTTCTTTCGTCTCCGAATAAGTTTCTAACGGTCCAGTTCTGAGACACCGGCGCGAGCACTTTCCGGTCCCTTCCCTCGGGGCCTACCAGGGCGGAGACGACGCTCAGCTCAAAGTGTCTCAGTTTAAAGTAGGTCTCGTAAAGCGTCTCTGCTTCAACTATCCCGTGAGTCAGGCTTCTAATGAAGAGTACCGGGATGCCAAAGCGGGTTATCCTAAAACCCGCTACCATTGGCTCCGTTAACCTAGGGTCTCTACCCAACTTTTCCTAATGTGTCCAGCTTTCCCTGAAGTAGAGGTAGATTTTCCTGGGGAGGTTCCTTTCTTTTTCCCAGGTGTCCTCTCCTTCCATATCCCATATCCAGAACTCTTCTTTCTTCTCAAGCTTACTCTCCACTGGGAAATACCTCTGGAAGACATCTCCAATGACAAAGCCCTCGTCCAGGTACGGATTGCCCCTTAGATCGGGTTCGTTTCTGTGTTCTCCGGGGACATAGTACTCGATGTCGAAGAAAACCACGTGGGTTATCCCGCGTTTAAACCTCATTCCCGACCCTCCCTTGAGCATTATAACAAAAAAGAAAATGTAAGATCATTTCTTCGAGTTTCTTGCGGCGGCGCTCATGGCTCTGGCCTTGAAGCCCTTATTGGCCTTGACGGCCCTTCCGCTATCAACCGCGCTCTGTATTCTCCTTGCGGCATCCCGTGTCATGGGTTTGGAACCCTTCTTGCTCACTTGGGTCACCTCCTAGAGAGCTGTCAATAGTTATTTTGGTATATTACTATATAAAGAAGTATTCTCAAAAAGAAACATTTTTTTGTGAATGTTACATATTCTTCTTCGTGGGTGGGGTATGTGGGTAGACCAGCAAGAATTGACAAGTTCAGAGTCGCTGAAGAAATAGTTGAACTTGCAAGTAGGAACGAGGAGCTTACGATTTATAACATCACCAAAAAACTTAGGGAGATATCCCAAAAGAACAATGACCCAACTCTTGATGTGCGATCTGAGTCAGTTCGGCGAATTTTAAAAGAACTTGTGCACTTAAAAATCCTGGGGGAATATTCTTCTGATAAGGCTTTTCGTGACAATGACAGGGATAAGAAACCCTACAAACTTCTCTGGGATCCTGAAAAAGCCAAGGAGATCGTCCAGTGCTGGAAGGACTTTCACTCTTTGCGTGGAAAACTTAATGTTTTGAAACGTCTCGGTGATTCCAAAGAGCAGGAGTTTAAGCTTTCAGAATTACCGTACAAGTTCTGTCCTTATATGGTTCTTCTTGGGATTGATTGGATTGAAGGGATTAAAGGCTTTCTTGGGAAGTTTGATTGGGGAACTTTCCTTAACAGAGCTATTCCTCTCTACGGGGCCGTATTTTCATTGAGGCACGATAAAGAACTCAGAATATTAAGGGAAAAGTACGTTGGTGGAGATTTCTTTGTTGTCTCGGGCAATAATTCATGCAGGTTCTTTGAAGAGGCACGGTGGGTTGAGTACGTCGCTTGCAGAAAGGCCAAGATAGAGATTGAAAACAAGCTTTTGGAGATGTTCTATGGAGAAAATGATTTCCAATGTTTAAGTGTTCACTACGGTGAAGATGCGGGAACACTTTCAAATTACCTCCTTGGAGTTAGGTATTTTATCGAAGATTCACGGCTTGTTATCTTTGATTTCTCTCCAAATCCTTTTCTGAAAAGGACTGATGATAGCGAAGTGATGAAGGCCTTTGAAATTTTGCTTGAATATCTGCAGGAAAAATATCCTGAAGTAGGGGTTGTTCAAGTTAGGACAGTGTCTTATGCAATGGAGGACTTTTTGAATTCTCTTGGGTTTGAGGAACGGAAAAAGCTGTATCTATATATAAAAACTGAAAACTTGCCCGGCGGTTCAAGGTTTGTAGTTGAACTCTCTAAGAATCCGCCCTCTGCAAGTGAGAGGGGGTGGGTAGTAAAAATTTTTGAAAAAGAAAGCTTAAGTTTTTAACCCTAATCCTAAAGCTTATGCCATACATTCAGCTTGGTTCATGCCCTAATCGGAAGATAACGTCAAGATTCAGCTAGACACCCAGTAGATTCTTTTTGAGAAAAGTATTTAACCCGTACCCTCCCACGATGGTTGGTGTAGGAACATGAATCCGATATGGGGCTTGGTTATTGCCGCGGTGGCCTTTTCATGCTGGTCTCGGGCATTATTAAGAGCAATTTCATCGTTTACTGGCTCATGGTCGCGCGCTCTAAAATGATCTGGAGCGGGAACGTGGACCAGTTTTACCAAGTTGTGGGTGTGATCCTAATTGTCCTTGGAATTTTAGCGATCCTTGGGGTCGTTTGGTGACGGCACGTTTGTCTTCAATGACTTCACTTATTTCGTGGTACCGTCAGGATTATATCTCACGGGAATGTTGCCTAAACCGGTGGTCAACGTGAAGTCCATGAAGAGACATTCGGTGATGGCGTGGCTTGAAGAGTACTAGCCGGTCTCAACGCCCTTTCTTGCCGTGTACCTGAGGGTTGTACTGATTTTATTTGTCCTCAAAGAGAACCCCGCCCTCTTCCTCATCTGGGTGCAGACGCCGGTCTACTGGGTGCACCAGTTCGAGGAGTACATCTACCCCGGTGGCTTCGTGGAGTTCTTCAACAGAGGGGTTCTGGGCTCAAAGCGAGAAGACTGGCCGCTCACAAAAACGCACGCCCTTTGGATTAACGTTCCGATAATCTTCATAGGATTTCCGCTCTCGGCCATCCTCGCGGGCCTTGTTGATATTTCAATGGGGATATGGACGGCCTACTTCTCAGTTCTCTCGCACGCAGGGATGTTCTTTAAGCACGGCTACAACCTCGGACTCGTGGCGAGTGCGTTGCTCAACATACCCGTTGGCGCTTACACTATTTATTACTTCGCCACCCGTCACCCGCTGTCGCTGGGTGCACATATCACTGGCTTTCTCGTCGCTCTGGCGATCCAAGGTGCGCTGATGGTCTGGGGGCTCAAGTTCATGAGGGCAAGGGCAACATTACGGGGGTAGTAAAAGGAAATTCCGGAGCCTCTCAAGAGGCGATCATTTAATTTTTGAATTTTCTGGCAAGGAAGTCAGACACACTAAAAGTAATTGCTCAGCACAAAGAGCACAAAACCTACAACAATCACTCCAAGGATTATCACTATTGCGGTCTCAAGTTTTGAGTACTCTCTAACTTCTCTGCCCTGGCTGAGAAATTCTTTTTGTTTTACTTTTGACATTATTTCGGAATCTTTAATAGTTTTCTGATCAGGAAAAGGACCGCGCATTGAGCCCACCTCTTCATTTTCATGCTCAATTGCTACGTTAAGGTACATCTGAAAGTTTTTTAAACGTTTGGTCTGGTTCAGCGTTTATTGGATGGCCCGATATCCTCCTCTTTGAAGGACTAAGCTTTCAAAAGAAAAGGATACTGTCAGGATAAGCAGTAGAGCGTTAGGCTTAAGTTGCAGACAATACTTCAGAAAAGAAAGGGGGAAGAAAGCTCATTGAAGAATTCCTCAAAGAGGAAAAAGAGCCTTTTGTATTCCTTGATGAGGTCACAAGTCTAAGAGAATGGTGGAAGGCGGTCAAACCATTGGTAGATGCTGGTGAGCTTGAAAATGCGGTTATTACAGTCACTGGTTCAAGTGCTTTGAAAGTTAGACGAGATATGGAACTGTTTCCGGGGCGGAGAGGGAAAGGGAAAACAGTTGAAGTCCTGCCCCTCAATTTCAAGGAATTTCTCAATGTTCATGGAATTAAAAAGTGGAGACTTCGTTATGATGAAGTGCTGGAGCTTTTTAACAGGTATCTTCAAGTTGGTGGCTTTCCTGGAAGTATAAATGGCATGCCAGTTGATGATATTCTGGATTCATATGTAGGGGAGTTTGTTCGCTTTGATAAGAGCTTGGAAATAATGAAAGAAGTGTTCTCCTCTTTAATGCTCACTATTCCATCAGCGACAAGCTTTCGTGCGTTGGCTGAAAAAACCTCAGGATACTCATACAAAGTCGTGCAGGATTATCTCGAATTTCTCAGAGATTTGTATGTTCTTGAGTTTGCTTATCTCAAAGAAGGTTCCCGGGTTCTTTACAGAAGAGAAAAGAAAATATTCTTCAGAGACTCTCTTCTCCTAAGGCTGTTTTCTTTATGGAGTGGAACTAAGCCTGTAGAATCTGCGATTTATGAAATTGTGGTTCAGGAACATCTATACCGGAAATTTGGTGAAATTTACTATTACAGAGATAAGTATGAGATTGATGTCATTGCTGATGGGCTTAGGGTTGAGGTTAAGGCTGGAAAAGCCCACCGCAGGTATCCACGAAACGTCGTTGTGCTTGAAAAAGAGGATATTCCAAGATTCTTGATTGAACTTTTCTCCTGAGCAAAAACTTTTTATTATTTTGGGAGGTAAAATGAAAAGACTCTCATAAGTGATAAGACTTTGTATTGGGGTAAGGTGATTCTAAATGAAGCCCACTCATATCCTTTTGGCATTGGTTTTAATCATATTGGTGGCAAGTACAGCCACTTATTCACACAAAAATAGGAATAGTGCAATTCTAAATGTCACAGAGTCAATATCTTTTGAGGATTACGCTTCATTAAGAGCTAAAGTTATATCGGAGTACAATTACTCAAATTATGAAGTTGTTGCTCTCTTTAATCTGTCTCTTGAGAAAAGTATCTTGGGAGTTAGGGGCAATATGGTTGAGCAAATTTCTCTTGGTAATTTAGTGGCCAATGAGCCTATTTGGATTGAAATTTACATTCCTGAAAAAGTTCATCTCCGTTCAGTCCAATTTTCCCACATTAACATTCTAAAGTCAGCATGTTATAAAGAGTGGTGTTTGCTCCTCATTAATCCCCTTTCAAAAGATGGTGCAGTTACGTTTAATTATTCCTTTAGGTTCAGTTTTACTGAACAAAATGAAGATGCGCCGTTTAATGATCCATGTTATACCTCCATTGAACGCGAAAAGATCGCCCTACCTCTTAGTCTCGCTTCAATAGGAATCAACTCTGCAACAACCGCATGGAAAGTCTCATTCTTACTCTTTAAAACTCCGTGGAAAGATGCAAAAGCATTCCTCATTGTCAATCAAACTTTAGTTCCCCTTACAGTTGGAGAAAAGAGAGTTATACCCACCCCACAAAATTCCCAGTTTTTGCTGTTTGCTGGAAGATTTAGGGAAATCCCAGGAAACACGACACAGGGGATAACAATAAGAGTATACTATCCTCAAGATGAAGTATTCGAAATTTTTCCAGGGGAAGTTCTTAATTGGAGTAAAGATGTAATTTCAACATATGTCCATCTTTACTCAATTGTCCCCTCAGGAAACTACTACATAATAAACTGGAATACTGGAAAGGCAAAAGGAAACGGCTTCTTAAACGGTATAATCGTTGGGATGTGGAGTGCAAAGGGTGATATTGGGCTGAATAAGAGGTTGATGGCTCATGAGTTGGCTCATTCTTGGTTTGGTGGATATGCTGACTTTGGAGTGCTCAACGAGGCACTTGCTACTTTTTCGGATCTTTATGTTGAGAATAAATTTGGGAAGAACCGGTATTCAGTTGTAGAGGATAAAGCATTACATGGTGATACCATTCCGATTGTGAAGATAACGAAAAACGTGCCAGAATATCAGCATATTCTTTATTATAAAGGTACTCTTATTTTCCGTTCTCTGCAGTTTGTTCTTGGAAATGAGGCTTTTTTCGAGGGTTTAAGAGAACTTTTGAACGAATGTTACGGCAGAGAGTGCAACTTAACAGATGTTCAAGCTGTTTTTGAAAACGTGAGTGGTAGAAATTTGGATTGGTTTTTCAAAGGGTGGTTTTATTCTACAAAAGTTCCTGATTATGATGTGAAGAACTTAAAGTTAAATCAAAAAGCTGGTAGATATTTCTTGAATTTTGAGATCATTGACAAGAATAACTTTACGATGCCCCTTGAAGTTGAGGTGCTCACATCAAGGGGGAGGATAATTAAGAAGGTTTGGGTTGCTGGAAGTGTTAGGGTAAACTTTGAACTTGAAGACAAACCCCTGAAAATAATCCTTGATCCAAACGAATGGATGGTGAACATAAACAGAAGAGAGGAAATCGATAATATTGAGGTGATAATCGAATGAGGGTACGTTTTGTGCTTTTCCTATTTCTTCTGGCTCTTCCTTTAGCTTCAGCAAACTATTACGTCATTTTAGACGAAAATTTAGCGTATTTAAAGCCCTATGCTCAAAACATTGCAAATTTTCACAATGGAACTCTCATTATTTCGGACTTTTCAAATCTTGATTTTCTTCAGGCTGATGATTATGTTCTTTTTGTTGTAAATTACTCAAGATTTAATGCAGACTTTGTTTATTCTCTTTACAAAAAGCTCGATTTTGATGGTGATGGAGTTTATAATCCAATTGTCGGTTTTTACCCTGTGAAAAATGAAAAATACTTTAAACTGTGGGTTGATGCTCTTGTGTCTTCTACCGTTAACCACAAAGCTTTGATAGTGGAAGCAGGAGCAATGAGCTATGAAGAGTACCTGAGACTGTCCAAGAATGCAACCTTAATTTGGATTTTTGGACATGGAGATCCGTACGGAGTTGATTTGCTCGGCTGGCACTTTGACTCAAACCACACAGGTAACCCAGAGGGCAAAATTTTTATCTTTGAATCCTGCAGTGTGGGACAGATATGGGAAGCTTGGAGTCCTTTGGTTCTAAATCTCTTGAACAATGGTTCTCTTGTTGTGGTTGCATCAATTGACATGGGTGGCGTTTCCTATCTGCCGGTGGATTCTGGTTTTCCAATTATTCCATTGGAAAGCTCGTTCAGATCAGCAACGCTTACTTCATCAAGGTTGGAGTAAAACCTAAGGTTGTCCTTTTTGGAGACCCTGCATTAAAGATTGGGAATAAAAGTTACATAATAAAGACACCCGCAGGGGGGTTCTATGCCTATCTATTCCCAAAGGTCAACGGTTGGCTCTATACTCCGGGAAAGCCAAGCTTGCTTTTGGCATTGAAAGTTTACGGTCAAATTTTCAATCCTATGGATCTCTGGAAAAGTATAGTGACTGAAAGCGGAATGATAGCTATCTTGCTTTCAGTCCTTTTTGTTCTAATCTTAAAGCATCGGGAAGATATAACGAAGCGTAAGATTTGGATTTCTTTCATTTCTTCTCTTGGTTCATTTCTTTTTCTTGGCTTTTTGACTTACTATCCTTCAATTTCAATATCTACTTTCATTTTCGTCATGTGGTTCTCAGTTGCCTTGTTCGTGCAAATAAGCAGAAAGCTGGCATTTCTGGTTTTGTTTTTCGTCCCTTCTGCGTTCATTTCCTTAGCTCTGCTGCTTGGGTTTTCAAGCTTCACTTACTGGAAGTTTGCGGTCTTTGCAATACTACTAATTTCAGTGCTTGTTTTTCTGATGCTTCTGCTCTTTACCGAGGCATTGAACAGAGTTATAAATGCTGAATCCTAATGTATCACGGTGGTCCCATGGTTCGCTTACCCTTTAGAGATGGTTTTTATGAGGTTAAACCAAGCAAAATAATTTGTCTTGGGAGAAATTATGCAGAACATGCAAAGG
>JAGGWM010000205.1 GCA_021157445.1 Thermococcus sp.
GAATGTGTGAGTGTATCCTTTCAAGTTCCGCTATTATGGGTCTTATGTACTGAGCTCTTGGAGGTGCTTCAATGCCCAAAGCCTTTTCACTGCCAATAACGAATGCATAAGGATGAGATATTGAACATATCCCGCATATTCTTTCAGAGAGGTATAGGGTCTGTATCGCATTCCTTTTCATTCCCATGTACTCGATTCCTCTGTGGGCAAAACCTCTCTTGACGTCAACCTTTACCACCTTTTCTCCCTCAACCTCCGCCTCCACTCTTATTGGCTCTTTTAAAGCTGGATGAATTGGGCCAATAGGGACGTAGTAAGTTGTTTTAGCCATTCTGCTCACCCCTTTGTTTCCTAATCTCCTTTACACTCTTATGGGTGTGTTTAATCATATCTTCAACTCCATACTCATCTCTTCTCCATGGGTATTTCCCTTCAGGCCAGTCATCAGGTAAGAACAGGTGTCTCTTGTTCTTAAGTCCATCAAACTCAATGCCAAGCATTTCCCTGATTTCTCTTTCATTTGTCTCTGCGCCGATCATAAGATCCGTTATTGTAGGAAGAACGAGGTTGCTCTTCGGAAGGTCGAGCTTCATTACTATGCTTACTTCACCCCATGGGTGGGAATGGAAGAGTCCGAAGGAGTATATCATCTTGATTACTTCACCAACGTCCTCCCCAGTTATAAAGTGTAGATGAGGATAGTCTATTTCAAACATTGCCTCGACAGCTTTTCTGAAGGCGTCTTTGTTAATCTCCATCCAGATTTCTTGGTAGGCTCTGGGCTTTTTGACTCCCATTTTGTATTCCTTTATCTCATAGTTTAATATCGCATCCCCGAGCTTTTCTTTTAACCTTTCAAGGATCTCTTCAGCTGTTAGTGTCATTTCTTCTTCCCCTCCAGCTCTTTTTCAAGCTTCTCAATTTTGAGCCATGCCTTTACAATTCCATCTATTATTGCCTCTGGCCTTGGAGGACATCCGGGGACGTAGACATCCACGGGTATTATTTCGTCTATTGGCCCAACTATGTTGTAGGAGTCGTAAAAGACCCCACCTGTGGTTCCGCAGTTCCCTATTACAACAACAGCCTTTGGATCTGGCATTTGCTCATAGATACGTCTAAGTTTGTCAGCAAAGTCCCTTGGAATGGCTCCTGTGACTAGAAGCACATCCGCATGTCTCGGAGAACCGACGAGTTTTATTCCAAACCTTTCTGCATCGTATCTTGGGGTAAGGACGGCCACTATTTCAATATCACATCCGTTACATGAACCTCCTGAAGCATGAAAAACCCAAAGAGAGCGCTTAAAGGTAGTTAGTTTGCCCATATTACACCCCTCCAATTAGGATAAAGGTTATTATAGCTCCAATTCCCAGGTACCATAAAATATAGTCCCTCATGTCCCCGGTATGAATTGCTTGGAGCACTTTGTAGTATTCCTTCAAAGCCTCGATAAATCCCCAATAGATATCTCCAGCTTTTACCTGGACCTTTTCCTTTGTGGGTTCCGGATTACCACTCAAGTAGGGCTTTATCTGCTCAGTGTTCTTCTTATAGGATGGGTTGCCTCTGGAGTATATCAGATAGGCTATTATACCAAAGAGGACCAAGAATATCAGCCATAGGAGGGGATTCCAAAATCCTGAAGGAGTAGTTAATGTGAAGCTCATGCCAGACCACCCCAGCTGTGGTATTGAGCAAAGTTAATTAACGCATCAACTGCCGGATAAACAAGCTTGTCAAGTACTAAGTTCGGGAAGAGACCGAAGAGTATACAAAGCGCTGCTAGGATTACCATTGCAATTATCATCGGCTTGGGAACCTCTCTCGTGTTCTCGAACTTCTCCAGTGGCGGACCGAGGAAAGCTGATGCAAATACCTTGACGAAGGAAGCCAAAGTTAAAACACTGGTAACCATGGCAAACACTGTAAGGAGAGGGTTAAGTCTGTATGATGTTTCATATATGAGAAGCTTGCTTGCAAATCCGTTAAACGGCGGTAAACCAGATATCGCAGCAGCCCCCACCATGAAGCTTATTGCTGTTATAGGCATCTTCCTAGCCAAACCCCCCATTTCATTAAGATTTCTCGTTCCCGTAACGTAAAACAAAGCTCCAGCGGTCATTAAGAGTAAGCTTTTGTAGATGATGTGGTTTATTATGTGAAATACTCCCCCCGCCATAGCATCTCTTCCAAACTCCGCAAGCTTTGAAGGATCATGTAAAACCGTTAAACCAACCCCAACACCGAGAAGCATGTAGCCAGTCTGGGATATAGCATGATAACTCATCAATCTCTTGACGTCCTTCTGCACCAAGGCCATTGTAACGCCTATGAACATTGTAAGCACTCCCAGGATGGACATAATCCAGCCTACTCTAGCGAGGTCTATTACAACGTTTGCAAATAGTGTGAAGCTTACTCTAAAGAGAGCATAAAGGCTTGCGTAAGTTGCTACCAGGAGAGGAGGGTTTATTCCTGCAGGGACTTCTGTATATGCATCCGGCACCCAGTAGTGCATCGGCACAGCACCGCATTTCATTGCAAAGGAGGTGAAAAGCAATCCGAGTGCGATCATATCAACCATGTTAAAGGACACGTTCTTGGCTATGTATGCAAGGTTTAAGTTCCCATACTGTCCGTAGAGTATACCTACTGCAAAGAGCACCATTAAAGACGCCACTGAACTAACCATCAGATATTTAATTCCTGCTTCACTTGCCTCACCGCGGTAGTTTCTAAATCCCACCAATGCCGATCCCGCTATACCAGCTATTTCTAGGAAGACGAAGAGGTTAAAGAGATCTCCCGTAAGCACCATACCGAGAATTCCTACCTCAAGGAGCATTAACAGTGCATAGTACTTTTCCAGACCCGTTTCCCTCTCTACATGACTGTAGGAGTAGAGAGCCCCTATAAAGCTCATCAGCGTTGCAGATATTGCCATAAAGACACTCATGGCATCTACTTCAAACATGATTCTTATTGGAACAGAATAACCAGATGGCAACACTAGGGTTGGCTTGTCTGCACCAAAGACATAGACCATTATTCCCCCAGTAACAACTTCCTTGGCAAGCAGGAGGGATAGCACCACGGTTATGCCGGTTATTATGATTGTCCATATTGAGACTTCCCTATAATGCTTCTTAAAGAGAGGTGCTGTAAATGCCCCAAATAGAGGAACGGCAATCATTAAAGCCGGTAGGTGCTCCATCATCCCCTTAACCTCCTTATCTTTGTAACGTCGAGGGTTCCGTAGTGTTTGTAGATATTAACGGCAAAAGCCAACATTAGAGCAGATACAGCAACACCGATAACTATGCTCGTGAGAGTTAGTGCCTGTGGGGTTGGTAGAACCATTTTTCCCGCAGCTTCAGGAGGTGCTTGTGTGTAGATGGGGGCATAGCCTCCTTTTACATAGCCTAGCGCCACAATGAACATGTTCACCGCTCCTTCTAGAATTTCAACGCCAATTACGACCTTTATGAGATTACGCTTAAATCCAATTGTGTAAAAGCCAAGGGCGAGCAATACTGCAACTACGATAAACGGAAGGTTAACAAAGATGCTACCATTCATCTCTCTCCCTCCTTAGGATAAGGAAGAATATCAGAACTATACTCGTAAGACCCGCCAATACTTTTGTTCCCACAAAGATGTTGAGGTATGAAAGCGTTCCACCAGTGTTGAGGTAGCCCGGATTAATCCCTTTGGGAGTTGGAGCCCCAAAAAGGAAGTCGCTGTTTGCAATCACGTTTTTCAAGAATGTATATCCCATAAGACCCAACGCACCAATGCCTAAGAATCCCAAGGCTCCGAGGCTTTCCAGCTGACTCAAAGGAACCTTATCAAAAAGTTCCTTGACTTTTTCTTTATTATTTGCCACTATCAGCAGAGCTAAGCCGCTTGCAAATACAGCTCCACCCTGAAATCCTCCCCCGGGTGTGAGGTGCCCATGCAAAATGATATATGATCCAAAGACCAATATCAGGGGCGCTAAAATTTTTGTTGTTGTTCTTATGATTGTGGTTGTCATTTCTCCTTCCCTCCGTAGTGTCTTAGTGCCATTAGAACTCCAGAAACTGCAGTGAAAAGAACCGTTGCTTCTCCAAGTGTATCGAAACCTCTGTAGTCAAATACAACACTAGTAACAACGTTGTTGGCTGAGGCTTCTTCTTGAGCATGCTCTATGAAGTAGGTGTCCATCTCGGCATGGGGAGGTTCTCCAAAAGGTCTCAAGCTTATAGCTGCAGCCAAGAGAAATATTATGAATGATAAGAATGCAAACAGCCCCAGTGCCCTCCTCATTCTATCACCTCCTCATCGGTGGTGTTCTTGATAGCAAGAAGATACATTGCCGTTGTCAATCCCGCTCCAACACCCGCTTCTGCTATAGCAACATCTGGTGCCTGAAGAACATAGAATTCCACGGAAAGAGCCAAGCTGAAGACCGCCATTGCTATTACTGCAGCAATTAAGTTCTTAAACCTGATAGCGGCTATTGAGCTTCCTATTAATGCAATTGCAATGAGGATTTGCAGAATCCAGAAGAAGTTTTCAAAGTTCATAGTATCCCTCCAGTTCATCTATTACAGCCCCATAAGGTCTTATTCCCGACTTTCTAGCTGCCCTACCAATTGCATGGGCTCCAACTGGGTTTGTTAGCACTAAAAATATCACTACAAGTGCCGAGTGGATTCCTATTGTGATCCATCTTGCATCATGGTTTGGAAGCCATCTGTAAATCGAGTACACCACGGTTGCCAAGACTATGAAAATCGTCCCAAAGGTTGTGCATTTTGTTGAAGCATGGATTCTTGTATAGACATCTGGGAACCTAAGGATTCCAATGCTGGCCAGTAAATTGAACCCAACTCCAATTGCAAGAAGTATCGCCAAAAGTGCCTCTATCATGCCAATCCCACCCTTTTCTTTACTAAATACCTCGCTATATACAGAGTTGCAATATAGCTAAGAACTGCATAAACAAGCGCAACATCGATAATCACAGCTTGCTCTGTAATCACTCCGTACAAAACCATGGCACCAGCAGTCGTGGTTGTTAAAGCATCCAATGCTACAACCCTGTCGGGAATCGTTGGACCGATTAGCATTCTCATCATTGTTAACGTAGCTGAAAGGAAAAGCAATATCATCGCTCCCATGAACAAACTTTCAGGCGTCATTCCGCAATCCTCCTTGCCCATTTTGGTAGATATCCACAAAGTTCTTCAGGGGTTGGCTTTTCTTTTCCTGGCGGAACGTTAATCCAATGGACGTATAAGTTCCCTTCATCATCGATTTCAAGCGTAAACGTTCCCGGGGTGAGGGTTATTGAATTTGCAAGAAGGGTTCTGCTTTCATCTCTCGTTAATCCGGGAGATATTTTCACTATACCCGGCCTTATTTTTCCAGTAATCACCCTATAAGCAACGTCTAAATTTGCCTTTGCCATGGCGTAAAAGAACGGCCCCACCGCATAAATCAGGAAAAGTACCCACCTTTTTGGATTGAAAAAGTAATCAAGCCGTTCGTCCATTATGTTTCTCGTTGCATATCCTATGAGAGCCGCTATTACAATGCCAGCCACTAGCTCTGCTGGACTCCATAGTAAAACACTGCCAGAACCTGCGGTTAAGATCAGATACACAATCAACGACCACAGGAAAGATGTTGTAAGGGACATTCTCCCACCTCAACTTTAAGTTTTAAACCGTTTAAGAGCATATTTCAAACTATCTCATTATTAGCTTGTCTAAAATCCATTAAATACATTTCTTTAACAAAAGGTTAAAAACATATAATTTGACAAATATAAAGGTAATAAAGCTTTACATAAAATAGAACATAAAAATACAAGAATGTCCAAGAAAGTTCAGCAATGTTAAAAATTTTGACAGCTATGATGATAAATGGTAGGGCTTTTGATATAAAAACTGTTAAAAGGAACAGGGAAAAGAAACAATGTTCATTCTTCGTATTCTTCTATTGCACCAAAGCGACATACTGTTGCACATATTCCACATCCGACACACTTGCTGGGATCAATTTTATGCACTTTTCCGGGCGATCCTTCAATGGCATTCTGCGGGCAGTTTCTGGCACACAGCGTGCATCCCTTACACTTGTCTGCAATTATGCGGTATTTCTTTGTTTTCCCTCCTTGCTTTGTGAGCATTTCTTCAATTTCTTCATTTTTGAGCCATCTGAGGTTGTCATCGTATTTATCATAAGTAGCCAAAAGAAATTCATTGCTCATCTCCAATGCATTTACCGGACAGACATCAACACACTGCTGGCAAAAGACACATCTTCCAAGCCAAAGGGTCACCTTTTTAAGCTCCGGCACGTATTCAAACACTCCTGCCGGACAGACGGTAATACAGAGCCTACAGCCTATGCACTTGTCCACATGGTAGATCAACTTTCCCCTAAATCCTTCTGGGGTTGGAACCGGGTCACTCTGAGGGAAAGGGTTTGTTGCCGGCTTCTTGAAGAGGTTACCTAGAACTACAGAGAGAGTTGGAGGAAGCTTCATGCAATCACCCCCAGAACGTCTATGACCAATAACACAACTCCTATCAGGCTCATTGGAAGAATCCTACTCCAAAACATGCTGACTGCCTGTGTAATCCTGAGTCTTCCGGTTATAGCCCTAAATATGCTCATACTCACAAAAAGCACTGCAAAGGCTTTAAGCGTGTGGAAGACTAAATCAAGGATTACTGCCCCCACGCCACTTAAACCAAGGTACCCACTTACGCCCCATGGGAAAAAGATTGCCACAACCAAACTGGCACTTGCGAATTCTTTTAATGCACTGCTTAGCTTAAATAGTGCTAAATGTCTTCCACTGTATTCTGCCATGGGACCTTCCGCGACTTCTGTTTCTGCCTCGGGAATGTTGAAGTAACCAACCTCAATCTCGCTTGCAAGCCAAAGCAGGAACACCATAAGAAGGACAAACGTACCAACGATTGTCAAAGGAGTTCCAATTTCCCAAATGTTATACTGATAAAACGTTCCCACGCTGAAAGGTTTTTCAACTCCAAGTTTGCTCAAACGCCAGAGTATTGTAAAGAGTCCCAACATCATGGGAACCTCTCTGGAAGCGAGCATGATAATCTCTCTCTGAGCTCCTATTTGGGCATATGGAGAGCCTGAGCTAACGGCACCAATTACTCTTACAAATGCTATAAGGGTAAGCAGGTAAATGAAAACTATCACGTCTCCCTTTGTGGCCAAGATTGGTTCAAATCCAAGAGGGGTGTAAGCTAAGAGAGCTATTGAAGCTGCCAATGCCAATATTGGAGCGATTTCAAAGAATTTATTAGCATCCCTCGGGATTATTGACTCTTTACTGACTAGCTTTAGGAAATCATAGAAGGGCTGGAGTATTGGAGGACCCATTCTTCTTTGCATTCTTGCAACAAGCTTTCTATCCAGTCCCTCCCAAAGGAGAGAAGCGAATGAAACGTAAAGATAAATCGCTATTAACCCCACAGTCACGTAAAGGATTTTCATAGCCTAACACCTCCGCAGGTGCCCCCAATTGGTTCTGGTTTTGCCTTTATGTTTGGATTTATTTCTCTCGTTTTCTCGATTGAAGCTTTAAGAAGGTCTTTTTCCGTGAGTATCTTCTTTTTTCCAGTTTTTGAATCTATCACCGCTACCCTGTCAGTACAGCTCAAGCAAGGATCTATCGACGCTATTGCAACTGGCACATCAGCAAGCTGTTCTCCCACCAAAGCTCTTGCAACTGCAAAGAGATTTGGAAAGGTGGGTTCCCTCATCTTCCATCTTTCCGGAATTTCACTACCTGGGTTGGCCATTACGTAGTGGACAAGCTCTCCTCTCGGGGCTTCATATCTCCCAATACCTTCGCCCTCCGCTTTTTTAAGCCTGACAAGGGCTACATTGTCCTTTGGAAATGCCTTTATTTTTCCTTCCGGCATTTGGTCTAAAGCCCTCTCTATAAGCTCCATGCTCTGCCAGAGTTCTCCAACTCTGACGACCATTCTGTCAAACACATCTCCCTTGATTATCCCTGTGAACTCTTTTGGAGTTATCGGTTTAATTCCTAAGTCGGGATAAACTCCCAGATGTTCATTGTATCTAACGTCCTTCTCAACACCGCTTCCCCTTGCCGTTGGACCTTGGGCACTGTACTCAATAGCTATTCTCTTGGGTATAACACCCGCATCTCTAAGTCTAGCTTCAACCGTTGGGTCATAGAGGAATATTTCCTCAATCTTTGGCATGACCTCCTCCCGGTAGTATTTTATCATATCGAGAATCATTCTCTTGTGCTTCTCTCCTATATCTCTTCTAACTCCCCCGATCGTATTTATGGAGTAGTTTACCCTGTTTCCCCCTATTGCCTCCAAGACGTCCATAACTCTCTCTCTGGCAAGCCAGCTTAGATGGAGAACCGTATCATAGCCTATGGCATGTCCTGCAACTCCAAGATTGAGCAAGTGTGAATGAATTCTTTCGAGCTCTCCTATTATTGCTCTTATATACTCGGCCCTTTCTGGCACTTCTATTCCAGCCATTTCTTCGACCGCTCTGGCATACGTATGGTTGTGAGAAAACGAACAGATTCCGCATATCCTCTCAGCGAGGTAAAGTATCTGGATGTAATTTCTTCTCATGCCAACCCATTCTAATCCCCTCAAGTTATATCCCAGCTTTACATCAACGTTTACTATCCTCTCTCCGTCGAGAGTGATGATGAACTTTTCCGGCTCTTCAAGTGCTGGGTGAATGGGACCAATTGGGATTTTAACCCAGTATTCCACTCTATTCTCCATTTTTAACCCTCCTTTTTCATTTTGTAAGGATGGCCTGCGTTCTTTATCATCGCACTGCTGATACCTTTCTCATCTTTCCTCAGAGGATAAACGCCCTCTGGAAAGTCTTCTGGTAAAAACAGCTTCCTTGGATCCGGTATTCCCTCAAAGAATAATCCCAGAAACTCCTGAACTTCCCTCTCATAGGGAAGTGCACTTAGAAACACATCCGCGACAGTCGGAAGTTTTGGATCGTCTTTAGGACATTTAGTCCCAACTATAAGCGATATACTTGGGGCATGATCGTAGAATAATTCAAGATGGTACTTAGCTTCCAAGTAGTCCCCTCCATCCCTGGCTATTATTATGGAAAACTGCGCTTTTGGATCAATCTCCTTGATAAACTTCATAATTTCTTTGAACTCCTCCCTATCTACATTTATCCAAACTCTCTTTCTCGGATGAGGAAGTTTGTTCTCGCGAATTTCTCCCTCAACACCGGGGAATTTTTTCACGATAATATCCAAAAATTCTTCAGGGGTCATTCCTTCTCACCTTCTATCTTTTTTATGAGCCTTTCTAACCCCAAGACCACTCCGTGGAGTATTGCCTCTGGCCTGGGGGGACATCCCGGAACAAAAACATCCACCGGGATGTGCTTGTCTAGGGGAGCATTTGTGAAAGGACTCTCAAAGAACACGCTGCCACCGGTTGGGCATGCTCCTACGGCAACAACCACCTTTGGATCTGGAGTCTGCTCATAGATCAATTTAACCCTTTCAAGGCTTTGGTCTGTAATCGGCCCGGTTACCAACAAGATATCGGCATGCCTAGGAGTCCCAACAAGCTTCACTCCAAATCTCTCCGCATCGTATCTAGGGGTTAGAGCGGCTATTATTTCAATATCGCATCCATTGCATGATCCGCTGTTAACGTGAAATACCCAAGGTGATCTTCCAAGATACTTGCAGAGCGTTGAAATTTTTTTCTCAAGCGTTTCTCTCTCACTCATTGTTTCACCCCCCAATAACCAGCGCTCCAAGCACTATCGCTATAGTAATCAAAAGATATGCAACATAATCTGTAAGCAAACCAGTGTGTTCTCTTCTAAATACTAAAAACATTCTGTGGACTCCTCTTATCAGACCCCACATTACATGTCTGCCAGTGAAGTATCCACTAAGATGCTCAAAGTGAGGAATAACTTTATCCTGATCCTCACCGCTGATATAAATCTTTGTTCCATCCCCCGTTCTCCTAGTGCCCATGCTAACTTTTTCTGCCCATTTCATGAGCAAGTAGCTAATTATCAGACCAATAAGGAAAGCATAAAGGAAGTAGAGGGCATCCCAATAACCGAACATCTCATGCACCCCCGATGAATTTTAAAAGGGCCATTATGTACTCCCCATTTAGCTGTTCAAGCATTCTTGCTGTTGGCACCATTATTTTGTCGCTTATCTGCCATGGAAGGAGCCCCATCACAATTATTACTGCTACCAGGATCAACATTGGAATTATCATGCTTTTTTCTGGCTCTTTTGCTTCTTTTATCATATCACTCTCTCTGCCCAGGAAGGTAAAGAGCACTCTGGTGTAGGCGGCAAGAGAGAACACCGTACCAACAACGGCAATAGCCGCTAGGACTGGATTGTACATGGCAGAGCTTTCGTAAATGATCCACTTGCTTGCAAACCCGTTCAATGGTGGGAGACCAATTATTGCAGCCGCCCCAATTACAAAGGAGAATGTTGTTAACGGCATTTTCTTTGCCAGCCCGCTCAACTCATTGAGATTCTTTGTTCCCACCTGATGAATAACAGCACCAGCCACAAGGAAAAGCAGGGCTTTTATTAACGCGTGGTTTACTATGTGGTATATTGCCCCAGCCAGCGCTAATTCTCCTGCTTTAGTGCCATATGCTAAAGTTCCAATTCCGATTCCAAGCAGAATATATCCTATCTGCCCCACACTTGAGAAGGCAAAAAGCCTCTTCATATCGGTCTGCACTACTGCCATGGCATTTCCCACAAGGAGCGTTAAACAAGCAAAGAACACTATAACCCAGCCTATCACATCCATATTGACTGCGGGAGCATTGAATGCCCTTAGATATGCATGTAATCCAGGATTGAAGATACCAAATACTATCCTTGCTACCGCGTAAACTCCACCGGCTTTAATTACCAGTCCAGAGAGCATTGCAGAAATTGAGCTTGGAGCCGCTGGGTGTGCATCGGCTAACCACATGTGGACCGGAACAGCGCCGCTCTTAAAGAGTAACCCACCGATGAAGAAAGCCAAAGCAATTTTTGCCACAAGCGTTGGATTTTCGGCTATTTTTATGGCGAGATAGCTCATTGTAAGCGTTCCATACTGACCATAAAGCAAGGCAATGCCTAAGAGAATGAAGGAACTTGCAAGTGAGCCAACGAACATGTATTTTATTCCTGCCTCAATTCCTTCCCATGTGTCGTTTCTGAAAGCAACTAAAGCGTAGCTTGCAATGCTCATTATTTCCAGGAATACATAGAAGTTGAAGATATCTCCAGTGATTACAATTCCCAACATTCCCAGTTCCAAAATAAGTATTAGGGTGTAGTATTTCTCCAAGCCCGTGTCATGCTTCATGTATCCAAGAGAGTATATTACTGCCAGAAAGCCCACGAAAGCTATTGTTAAAGCCAAAAGTGCCCCAAATAAGTCCACTTCCCACACAATCCTAATTGGGAATTTCACTCCCTTACCGATTGGACTATCGCTTCCCAGCGTATAGAGAATGATCTCATTGGTCTTCCATACCGTATAGAATATTTTAGCGGAAACTGCAAGTGTAGCTCCGCTAACGATGACTGCCCAGTACTCTTTGATTTTCTTCCCAAGTAGGCTAACTATTGGCATTGAAAATGCCCCAAATAACGGAATTATAATCAGAAACGGGAGCGTCATCCTCTCAACCTCCTTAGCTTGTTAACGTCAAGTGTCCCGTAGTGTCTGTAAGCGTTTATTGTTAATGCCATCGCCAATGAAAGCACACAAACTCCGATGACTATGCTCGTGAGCACTAAAGCCTGTGGTATTGGTCCAACCATTGGAGTGCCCTTTAATGTTTCATAGCCGGTGTAAATTGGAGCCGTTGGTAGGATTCCGTTTTCTAGTCTGTATCCTAAGCTTATTAGCAGGAGGTGTATGCCTGCATCAATTAAATTGAGAGCCAAGATAAGCTTGATGAGGTTCCTCTTGTATAAGAACGCATAAATGCCCATGAAGACCATTAAAAATGCCGTGATAAACTGAAGGGGTATCACTTCCTCCACCTCCTGAAAAGGGCTATTGCAAACACAGCACTCATTAGCCCCGTGTAAACCTTCAGGCCTACAGCCAAGTTCATTATTGGAAGATATCCAGCCGATAGAAGCGTACCGGGCTTTCCGTTGAATATTGGGCCATTGTGCCATAGTGTGTTGTAGAAAAATGCCACGCTAAGACCAAGCATAGCAACCCCTAGAAAAACTAAGCCTCCTAATCCTTCAAGAGCTGAATAAAGGCTTTTATTTATTCTTTTTTTGGCCTCACCGACTCCAAATGCTATTATGAACAATACACCAGCTCCAGCAATTGTCGCTCCACCCTGAAATCCTCCCCCGGGTGTGAGGTGCCCATGAGAAACCACATAAGCTCCAAAAATTCCAATGAGAGGTATAGTTGCTCTTGCCATTGTTTTAACTATAAGTCCCATGTCACTCTTCATTTTCCTCCCTCCATTTTCTAAGCAATGCAACCGCTCCCGCTATTGAGGTGAAGAGAACAGTGGCCTCTCCAAGGGTATCGTATCCTCTGTAATCAAAGACTATATCTGTAACGATGTTAGTTCCACCTGTTTCCTCAATGCCGTGATCGATATAATATTGATCAGTATAGCGGTATTTTTGCCAGTCTTCTCCCCCTAGACCAAATTTCAAGCCATAATTTGGATTAGCGATTAACAGCAATATTCCCAATATGAAAAGCAACGATAATGCTCCAAAGGTCTTTCTCATGGCCCCTCACGCTCCCATCTCTCGGTTTTTGAGATCCCATAAACTACAATAGCGGTGACAACACCTGCACCAACAGCCGCCTCTGCTATAGCGACGTCTGGAGCATGAAGCATATAAAACTCCAAACTGAGAAGAAGACTCATAGCCGCAGATGCCAAAGCCGCTGAAAGTAAATCCCTTGTAGTTATCATCCAGTACGAAGAAAGCAGGATTCCAACAAGCAATCCCACTTGGATAGCCATGTCAACGCTTAATACGTTCATGCTCTCTCACCTCTCAATTTTCTCTCGTAGGCATCAATAACGGCCTTTGCCGGTTTGTAACCACTTAAATGCGCAGCTTTAGCTATTGCATGGGCTCCAGTTGGATTTGTAAGCATTAGTGCTATTAAGGCAACCACGCTGTGGAGTGCCATCTGAAGATACTTTGGATCACCTGTTTCTCTTATCTGCCAAATTGCATGAACAACTACAGCCAAAACAGCAAATATTGTCCCGAAAGTAGTGCACTTTGTGGCACCATGTAAGCGAGTATAAACATCAGGAAATCTGTGAAGCGAAAAGCTCCCTAGTAAGTTGAAAGTAATGCTAATTGCCAGAAAAACATAGATTATGCTCTCAATCACTCCAATCCCCCCTGAAGATATTTAGCAATTACCAAGGTTCCGATATAGCTTAGCAAAGCATATACTATGGCTATATCAATGTAGATTACCCTGTCATAAGCTGCACCCAGGAGGATCATTCCAGCCACTATGAGCGTGTTTAAGGTATCGACACCAACGACTCTATCGGGAACACTAGGACCAAGCATTATGCGAATCAATGTTATGAATGCCCCAAGCGCGATTGCAATCGCTCCATAAAAAAACCCAGTAAAAATCATTTCCCCAACCTCCTTGCCCATTTTTCAAAAGAACCGGCGACTGGTTCTGATGTTTTTGGCTCTTCTTCTTTTACATAAATCCAATGGACGTAGAGGGCTTTTTCCTCTGGACAAGCGTCTACAGTTAAAGTTCCGGGAGTAAGTGTAATTGAGTTGCTTAATATCGTATATTGGGCTTCATTTTCAAGATCAACAGGCACTCTAACAATTCCGGGTTTTATTTTTCCAGTAACCACTCTGTAAGCAACGTCTAAATTTGCCTTTGCCATTCCCCAGAAGAGGGGACCCACAGCATAAACAATAAAGCCGAGCCATTTTATTGGGTTTAGAAATCTCTGCGTTTTTTCTCCTATGATATTCCTTGTTGAAAATCCAACTATTGTTGCAAATATAATTCCTGCTATCAGTTCCTCGAGGCTCCAGAGCATCCCATTTGTGCCTGCTGTAAGTACAAGCCAGAGCGCGAACGACCATATAAATGCAACAATGAAACTCATTTTTCCCACCTCTAATCTTAGTTTAAAATCCGAATTCTCACCATTTTTTGCTTTTGCCGATGTTAATTTCAACAGTTTCTTTTAAAAGACTTTTGTAAAAGCCTAAATTAACAATAAAGGTATAAAAAGGCTTGTTTTTAACCAAAGGTTATGTAGAAAGTCGTTTCTTTTTGTTGTCTTATAAGCCGTGCAGCACAATAATGTACGTCAAGCAACTTTTAATTACTTGGATTATCACTATTGTGCATAGTCATGAGTTTTGGGAATACTCTATGACAAACTTAATACCCACGAATAGCGGAGTTATTAGGAAAAGAACTTTAAGCTGAGCATTCATAAGGGATGCCAAAGGTATCCTGACAGTACCCTGGCGAAAATGCAAACCTTTATAAACCCATAAAAGAACTAAATCTGGCGCTCTTCTAGGGTGCTGAAAATTTGAAAGGAGATTGTTGAAAATGTATGGAGATAGTTTTGGGGGAAGAAGTTTGGAAGCTCCGTTTAGGGTTGGGAAAAGAAACAAGGTAAAAATTGAGAGTATTGGCCAAGGTCGAGATGGAATTGCTAGAATCAAAGGGTTTGTAGTCTTTGTCCCAAACACAAAAGTAGGGGACGAGGTGGAGATTGTCATTAACAGTGTGAAGAGAAAATTCGCATTCGCCGAAGTTATCTGATATCATCCTTAAAAGTCATCCTAAGATTTAAATTTGAGCTTTTCTCTTAATTTTTACCGCTGAACTACGAAAGGTTTATTTACAATAATCCTAGTTAGTCTCTATAGTGACGACAATGGAGTATTATCAGGCCATTTTTATTGGGCTACTGCAGGGGATTACAGAATGGCTACCGATAAGCAGTTCTGGGCAGGTGATGCTATTTTTAATAAACCTTCTAAAGATTCCTCCAGAGCAGGCCTATTCTTATTCCTTACTTTTACATTTAGGGACTCTCATGGCCTTGCTTTTTAAGTTCAGATACGATTTAGGTAGGATTCTGCTTAAATTGGTTCTCTTTAGATGGGAAGAGGAGGAAAGGTTCTTATTCTATTCCACGTTATTCACGGGTATAATAGGCCTGCCTATTTACAAAACGTTCAAGATAATTGCATCGTCATTTAATGGGGAAGTCATTAACGGTATAATAGGCATAGCCCTGATACTTACTGGCATAATCTTAAAGAAAGCCCAAGAAGCCCCTTTGGAAAAGCTGGAAAAGGGACTGAAAAAAGAAAAAGAAGAAGTTACAATATTTGATGCAATAGTTGCAGGGGTTGCCCAGGGGATGGCAGTAATCCCTGGAATATCGAGATCAGGAATGACAATAGGAGGCCTCTTGCTTTTGGGTGTAAAACAGGAAAAAGCCGTGAAGCTTAGTTTTTTAATGGCCATCCCTGCTATTACAGGGGCACTGTTTCTGGAGCTGCCTGAAGTCTCAAGCACTTCTGA
>JAGGWM010000040.1 GCA_021157445.1 Thermococcus sp.
AAATAAAGGTCCGAATAGAAGCGTTCGGCCCTTTTCCTTTGGGAATCGTTTATATATTCATTCGGATTTTTGGCAAAAATAGTTTTGCCTTCGTAGATACTAAGGTCATCGGGAAAGTAGTGGTCATAATGGTAGTGAGAGATAACAATAGCATCGGCTTTCTTGCTGGCTTTTTTGATTATCCTCTCTCCATCAACCAGCCATTTAATCTTTTCCTCTTCACTTGCGGGGAAGCTCGGCTGCATAATGGCAATTCCAGGGTCTATTATAACTGAGATATCAGGTGTCTTAACTAATACACACGCGCTCTTGGCCCCCAGAGAGTCGAACCATACCGGTTTAAACGATAAAACCATACTCATCCCCCGAATCTTATATAGTTTTAGCTTTAAACTTCATCACAAATATCAGCAAGAGTGCGAAAGCAAAGACCCCTACAAAAGCAAAACCAAACCTAAAGCCCAGAAATCCAACCAATACTGGACCTAAAGCTTGACCTATATCTTTTATACTCTCCAAAAAGCCCAGAGCTGTACCCCTGAGCCTTGAGATTTCTGTTGCCAATGGCTTAGTTGAAGCTTCACTTATTGAGGCTCCAAGCGAGAACAAAATCGCACCGCCGATTATTAAGAGCAAGGAGTCTAAGAAGGCAAAGATAAGCATAGCAAGAGTTACCATACTCATTCCCGCAATTACTGGCTTTATCCTCCCAATCTTGTCACTTAGGTAACCAGCGTATGGTTTCACAACTGCCATTATTGAAATCTCAACTGTAAGGATTAATCCCGAAAGCCACGCTTTGTCTTCAAGAAAGTAGAATAAAGGTAAGAACGTTTCAATACTTTGATAGGCCATGTAAACAGCCGCATCTAATAGACCGAGAAGAAGGAGAGCAGGACTAAATGAAAACTCAAACTTTTCTAACTTTCCCTCTGCTTTGGGCAACGTAAAGGTTATCGCAAAGGTGATAAATCCAAAGAGAGAACATAAAATAAAAACAACCCAAAAGCCTGCAAAATATATTAAGCTCCCTGCCAGTAGGGGAGCAATAGCTCTTCCCACCAAAGTGGCGGAGCTCAAAATACCCATAAAAGTGCCCTTCTTTTCGGGATAAAGATCGCTTATTAGCGCAAGAGAAACAGGGACGAAGATTGCTGTAGCGATTCCATAGTAGGCCCTCACCAAAGCCAAGCTTATGGCATCCTTGGCCAAGAAATATAAAAGCGGTGCTGAGAAGAACACAAGTCCACTTATTTTAAGAAGCTTTTTTCGCCCGTAGATATCACTCAAAAGCCCTGAGGCAAAGTTCATAAAAATACCTGTTATGGTTGATGCCGCCGCGACAACTCCAATTTCTCCCCTACTCAAGCCCAGATTTTGAGCATAAAGCGGTAACGTTGGAGATTTACTCATGGTAGAACCGAGTATTGCAAAGAAGCCCGCTATCAAAACTGCGTAAATTGCTCTCCTCATCTTTCAGTCCCTCTCAGAATTCAACTCCGAAATATTAAATTGTTGTCATTAGATAAAATACTTAAGCTTCAAGCTTCAAAGAAATAATATGCCAGAAATGGAGCTTAGTGGTAAGAAAATCCAATACGAGGTCAGTGTGAGAAAAGTAAGATACGTGAGAATCTATGTAAATCCAGAGGGCAAAATTTACATCGTTTCCCCGACAAAGAGAATTGAAAAGTTCTTAAAAGAAAAAGAAAGATGGATACTCTCAAAGCTGGAGAGAGTGGATAGAGCAAAAGAGATTCAGGGGTTTCCCTACCTCGGGAAGTTTTATTCCTCTGAAACCGGGATTATTGTCCTCGGCAATAAGATACTAAACCTCTCAGACAGAAAAAATCTTGAGAAAACTCTGAAGAACGAGCTTAGAACATTAATAATGCCCATTATTGAAGAACGTGCGGTAAGTTTAGGAGTGGAACCAAAGAGAGTTTTCATTCGAAAACAGAAGACAAGATGGGGAAGCTGTTCTCCAAAGGGAAACTTAAGTTTTAATTTGGCAATGCTTGCTTTACCTTTAGAGCTCATTGAGTATCTCGTTACACATGAGGTTGCCCACCTGGTAGAGATGAACCATTCCAAAAGATTTTGGAGGTTAGTTGAGAAATTTCACCCAGACTGGAGGAAAAAGAGGAAAGAACTTAAGGATTGGTGGGTAATAATCCATAATAACCCCACCTGGAAGGAAATCCTGGGGGGAGAAAAATGAAAGTTATTCTCTTGGGTTCTGGATCCTACAGCGGGACACCTAAAGCATTATGCAACTGTGAAAACTGTACAAGGGCGAGAAAATTCCCACAATATCAACGAACGAGGTTTTCAATGTATATCCCAAAGATAAGCGCCCTCATAGATCCTTCTCCTGATCTTTATTACCACCTCAAGCATCTAAATGAAAAAATCGAGAGGGTTTTCATAACGCATCCTCACTTTGATCACATTGCCGGACTTCCCGAATTACAGGTTTTTAAGGAAGTTAGTTTTTATGCCCATGAGAAGACTCTCTATGTTGCAAAGCTCTTGCAGGAAACTTTCTTAGGCCAGAGGGACTGGAGATACATTCCTTTAGAATTCAATAGATGGTACGAATTTGGAAAGTTTGAAGTTAAGCACTTTCCCGTTATTCACCAGCCGGGAGAAATAGCCGGAGGATTTATTTTAAAGATAGGCAACAAGAAAATCGCTATAACCGGAGACACTGGGCCAGAGATTCTAAAAAACAAAGAAACCTTAGAAGAAATTCAAGGAGCAGACCTTCTGGTTTCTGAAATGACTCATAAGCATTCAATTCCCAGAACCCACCTTGGAGTCGAAGATGCGATTAGATTAGCCCGAAAAGTAAACGCGAAAAAGACGCTCTTTGTCCATATAAGCCATTCGAACTACACTCATGAAGAGCTAGAGGAGAAAGTCGGAGAAAATGGAGTAATAGGGAAAGATTTTATGATTTTGAGAATCTAATATCCCATTACTTGAACGACCAATCTTCTCCTCCTCGGCCTTACATCAAGCTCTACAAAGAATATCTGCTGCCATATCCCTC
>JAGGWM010000035.1 GCA_021157445.1 Thermococcus sp.
CAACAAAGAAAGCCCAGAACCTCTCTACGGTTTTTGCTATCGCTTCGTACTTTGTGACTTCATGAGCATATATGATGCGAACAAAAATCCCGGCAATCCAAGTAAGCATCGCCTCGGCTCCAGCTAAAATGATGAGAGCCTTAATACACTCCGGCTTCGGGAGGAAAAGTGTTATTCCAACGATTATGCTAAAGTTGATAACGGCAAGCACAATCTTGAAGCCCAAAACATCTGGAAGAAGATCTCTTAGCCTGCTTCTATCCCTCGCCACTTCCCTCATAAAGTAATAACCAACGCCCATATCCGAGAATATTCCGAGTAATCCAACGTAATAGAATATGAAAGAATACTGCCCAAGTCCTTCCGGGCCGAGGGTTCTGCTCAAAATAACTATCACACCATAAGCTAAGAGTTTTGAAATAACCTCGGCACCGAAAAGCCAGCCCGCGTTTTTGATTAACCTCAGTTTTAAGCTCTCCGTCATAGCCCTCAAGACCCAATGAAAGGCACAATATAAAAACCTAATCCCCCCTCTGTATCTTTGCATGCCCTCCGACTAAGCTCTTCTTAAGCTCGAGGTTCCTTATTTCACACTTCTCGTCGATTATAGAACGCCATATTGTAGAACCCCTGATAACAGTGTTTTCAAAGATTATTGAATCGCTCACGTCGGAGTTCTCTATGATGCAGTTCTCTCCAATGTAAGCATAGGGCCCAACTATCGACCTCCCAAGAATTCTTGCACCCTTTTTTATAACCACGGGGGGGATTATCTTGGAGTAGGGGCTTATCTGGATCTCCTCAATCTGGCTCTCCTTCAAAAGGGTCTTCATGGCCTCGAGATAGCTGTCAGCCGAACCAATATCATACCAGTAGTCATCGAACTTATAGGCATAGATCTCAACACCCTTCTTGAGCAGCCACTCTATGAAATAGCCCGGCGAGTCTCTGTTGCCCTCTTCGAGGTATTCATCGATCTTTCCAACTATCTCCTTTGGAAGAGCATAAACACCAGTGCTTATAAGTGTTGATTTAGGCTGGAGGGGCTTTTCTTGGAAGTCAATTACTTTGTCCCCTTCAATCACCACAACGCCGTACCTCTTTGCGAGTTCAAAATCCCCAACGTCGTAAACAGCTATTAGCGGCTTCCTGTCGTAGCGCCTCAGAAACTCCTTAAGCGAGAAGGAGAACAGATTATCGCCGGCAACTATGAGGTAATCATCAAGACCAAGCTTAGAAACTGCATACTTAATTGCCCCGATGGTTCCAAGCTTTTCCTCCTCGCTTATGGTTTCCTCAACGATAAGCTCTACACCGCTTCTCTCGGCCCACTCCTTAAAGTGCCGCTCAAAGAACTTGTTGGTTGATACGTAAACTTCCAAATCGAGCTCCCTAACTTTCTCAAGGATGTAATCGATGATGTGTTTATCCCCAACTGGTAGCAGAGGCTTGGGCTTTCCCTTAGTTATCGGCCACAGCCTCGTCGCGTAGCCACCAGCCATTATAAGGACTTTCATAATGATTCCCTCCAATCAGTCATTTGATTATTTCTACAATCCTCGAAAGGAACTCCTCGATGTCCGCGATGTTCTCGTTTATTATCGAATAGATAACCTCGTCATCAACTTCCCAGTATATATGCACCAGACGATTTCTAAAGCGGGACATTAAAACTAACCGTCTAGTCAGCTCCTTGTCGAGGATTCCATTTTCCTGAAGAACTCTGAAAGTGTCAGCATAATCTTGTGGAAGCCGCATGCGATTTTTTGAAATCAAATGGTATGCTATATCGATGCACGCCTCAATCGCAACCAAGAGGTTGTACTTGGCACTCGAAACGTAATGCTTGTTGCCAAGGAACTCTTTCCTAGGAAGTTTCGCGAGTTCATAAAGGACATCAAGTGCTTTTCTGGCTTCCATCATAAGCCGGGTTACTTTTTCGGTATCATATTCCAAGGGCTTCCCTCCTGTACAGTTTTAGATAGTAGGAATAATCGTGGTATTCCCTCATGGTTTGCTCTTCAAAGTCGCACCTAGCCTTTTCGTCCTTGCTGAAGAGAAGTTCTCCACCGATAACGTGAAACCTGAACTCCACGGGAGCATTGTTCAAAAGTCTCACATCAACGGGAAAGCCGGTTAACCTTGACAGCTCATCTTCAAGCTCCATCTCGTAGAATCGGCTGGGTTTTGATCCCACAAAAACTGCAACGTCTATATCTCTAAAAGGACGGTTCTCCAAGAAAGAACCGTGAATGTAGGCGAAGAGAACGTCTTCCCTGGACTTGAGGTACGCCCTTATCTGCTCCTTAAGAGCCTTTCGCTCCGGAATCGAGAGACGGTACACTTTCATGAGAGTAACTTCGTTGGGAGGATACAAAAAACTTTCCCTAAAAGGTTTAATAGTCTGACCACATCAATAGATTCGGTGGTACATAATGAAAGTTCTCGTAACGGGAGGGGCTGGGTTCATAGGGTCTCATCTGGTCGATAAGCTCATGGAAGGGGGGCATGAAGTTAAGGTTCTCGATAATTTAAGCGCGGGCAGCTTGGAGAACATAAAGGGGTGGCTTGACAACGAGCGCTTTGAGTTCATTAAGGGAGACATGAGAAATCTTGAAGTGGTAAAGGAAGCCGTGAAAGGTGTCGAGGCCGTCTTCCACTTGGCCGCAAATCCTGAAGTTAGAATCGGCTCCCAAAGTCCCGAACTTCTCTATGAGACGAACGTTCTCATAACCTACAACCTCCTCGAGGCCATAAGGAAGGAAGGGGTCAAGATCCTCGCCTTCACTTCATCCTCAACGGTCTACGGCGAGGCAAAAAAGCTCCCAACTCCAGAAGACTACGGTCCGCTAGAGCCGATAAGCGTCTACGGTGGAGCCAAGCTGGCCGCTGAAGCATTAATTTCCGGCTACGCCCACACGTTTGACATGAAGGCGATAGTTTTTAGATTGGCTAACATAATAGGGAAGCGCTCGAACCACGGCGTCATCTACGACTTCACAAACAAACTTAAGAAGAATCCGAACAGATTGGAGATTCTTGGCGATGGAACGCAGAGGAAGAGCTATCTCCACGTTAGTGACACGGTTGAGGCAATGCTGCACCTCTTCAATGAGTTCCTTAAAGAGGATAAAACTTATGACGTCTACAACATTGGAAGCGAGGACTGGATAACGGTGAAGGAGATAGCGGAGATAGTGAGCAGGGAAATGAATCTAGACCCAGAGTTTTACTTCACGGGCGGCGTTGACGGAGGGAGAGGATGGAAGGGAGACGTCAAGGTGATGCTCCTGAGCATTGAGAAAGCCAAAGCAAAAGGCTGGAAGCCAAAGATGAACAGCTACCAAGCGGTGGAAAAGACCGTTAGGGAGCTTTTGGGGAAGGAGTAATTTTCCTAATTATTTTTCTTCCGAAAACCTCGTCCTTTAGGACGGAGTGGAGGTCAGAAGGAGAGAAGCCACTTCCACAGGGGCATAACTTTGATTTCCTTTCCTTTCGTCTTAATCGTCTCCTCCTGATCCCATGTTATGAGAACCAAATCTCTACACTTGAGGTCTTTCGAAGCTCCGATCAAGGCGGAAATTTCTCTTTCATAGTTGCTTTCATTGAGCTCGTAAGTAACCTGAATTGCCTGTTTTACCATTCCTTCCTCCAGTATAACAAAATCCACTTCCTTTCCATCCCTTGTTCTATAGTAGAGCACGTTTCTATTTGGCTCCAAGCCCGATTTTAAAAGTTCAGTAAAGACCAAGTTTTCCAGTAATCTTCCCTCATCTTGAACGCCTAGAATCGCTAGGAGCCCGTTGTCCACCAAATAGGGCTTAAACCCATACAGCTCCTGGAGTTTGTATGACTTTATTAGAGCTCTGAGAGGATAGAACACAAGTGAATCTTCCAGAAATTCCAAGTAGTTTGCAACCGTTGTCTTTCCCACATTAATGCCAATTCCCTTCAAGTTTTTGTATGCCTTAGAAATGGAAAGATGGGTGGAGAATGCAAGCATCTTGAAAAGGAGCTTTAATGCTTTGATATTGACAATCCCCCACCTTTCAATGATATCCTTGTAGATTGTCAAGTCAATGATCTCTCGAAGAATCTCCCTCCTGAGAGAAAAGTCTAATACGACCTCGGGGTAACCTCCCCAAAGGAGATACTCTCTGAGCAGCTTTTTAATTTTTGCCTCTTCATATGTGGAGTAAAAGGGAGCGGGTTTTATATTCTTGGATTTCAATATTTCCTTAAATGAAAAGGGATAGACTTTTAGGGATATACTTCTTCCCCTCAGTTCGGTTGCGATTTCCTTAGATAGAAGTCTAGAGGAAGAGCCCGAAATCACTACCCGCTGATTTTTATCGAGTAGGTATCTTACAAACTTTTCCCAGTTGTCTACTGTTTGAACTTCATCCAAGAAAAAATAGTTGCGCTTCTTTGCATTTTCAGGAAATTGGGAGTAGTAAACATCCAAAAAATTCAGCAGATCTTCAAGCGTGGTGCCTATCACCCGTGGATCCTCTAAATTGATGTAGAGTGCTTCATCCTTCCTGATTCCGTGCTTTAAAAGCTCTTTGAGTATCTGAAACATGAAGTAAGTTTTGCCGGCCCTCCTAGGCCCAATAATGACTAGTGCTCTTTGTACTCTAGGCAAGGTATAGGGTATATCCCTTTCAATGAGTTCGACGTCCCACTCTAAGTAATCCCTTATAATCTTTCCCCAGGTCTCTTTTGATATCATGTACTAGATATAGTACCAATACTTTATAAGTATTTGTACTACAGATAGTCCAACCTTGAAAAGCAGCAGATATTACGTTTCTTTTGAAAGCCTTACCCCTTTAGGACGGAATGGAGGTTAGGAATGTTGTAGATATTGCTGTTCAAGAACTGGTGATGAGTGTGAAAGTCATTAACATAGCGATGAAAGATTTCGAGGTTATTCTATGAGTTTAAGAATATCTTCTTGTTGCTCTAAGAGATAATAAGCATTAATCCCAAATTTTTTAGCGTTTTTGACCATTATCCTGTCATTCGAGACTAAAGTCGAGTCGGTCATCTTTGCGGTTGCAATGAAATACGAGTCAATTGCCCTGCAACCCGTTTTGAGAGATATTAAAAACGCAAGTTCATTTGGATTCTCAACCAATTTCACCTTTAGTAGGAGCTCCTCGATAAAGTTTAGCACATCTTCTCTTTTGAATCTCCTCGCTAAGACACCCGCTAATTCTATTTTAAAGACTTCTGGTTCATAAATCTGAAGTTTCTTTATCTTCGATGAGCTTAATTAGATTTTCTGCTAAGTTCCTCCTGTAAGAGTCTTCTAGAAACAGATCAAAGCCAGACTGAAGTGTCTATTACAATCATCTCCTTTCCTCCAAAAATTTCCTAACATCTTCTTTGCTTAGCTTGAATACGGCTTGATATCTTTTGATTACCTCTGATAATTTCTCCCTCTCTATCTTAACTATGACCTTCTCACCTTCTTTGAGCTTTAAAGGCTTTAAAGGCCTCAGCACCCCTTTCTCATAAACTGCTTCAATAACTTCCACGAGTTCCACCACTTTAAATCTTTACTTTTAACCCTTAAATTCTTTCCGCTATTTTTATCGTAACGGTGCTCTCAATCAGGGTAGCAATAAGAATCAAAACTATTGAGATTCCAACTGGCTTAAAGACTTCTTTAGCGTCTTCTTCGGTGAGAATTTCTTCCTTTTTACCCGGGGCAAATCTTAACAATTCGTAAGGAATCTTAAAGCCAGCGGCTCAGCGATGATTAAAGCTGGAATTTCAAAAATGCCATGAGGGAAAATGAGGAGAAAGAATGTCCCAACATCGTTTGAAGCCAATGCTTCGTAGAATAGTGCTCCTAGATTCATACCATTAAAAATGAGGTTTAAGAAAGTTAGACCACTAAAGGTTAGGGCGCCGCCAAAAGAAAGAAGGAGAGATGCCTTGAGATTATTCTCGAAGATATAGGAAAAACTCAGTTTTTCTTTACCAAACTCTCTTTCTAAAAATGGAGTAATATTGACATTTCCAAGAATTTTGTAACGGGCTGAGAGTGAAATTCCGAGAAGAAACCCAATAAAAAATAGTAGAAACGAAAGGAAAATAAATCTGTTGATCTTTTTCCTCAATTTTGAACCTCCTTTGCCATTGGCAAGAGGAATTCTACAGCAAATCCAAGTTCTGCGTATATTATTGTAAAGACTAACATTGCTTCAAGGAAGTCTGTTGCTGATTTAATGGGGAGGAGATCGAAAAAGACTATTCCTGGAAGCGTCCCAAGAGCAAGTATAAACCCAACCATAAGCAAGCCGATGCCCTTTTTAAGATACTCCCTCATATAACCCCCCTCACGCCCATACTGCAAGACCAACATAGGGGATTGCTTTCGCAGCGGTTTTTAAACCAAACTTTAAAGCAAAACCACCAATAATTATAATTCAAGAACTATCATAAAAAGTTTTCCTCTAAAAGGTTGATTACTACTAGTGGGATATCGATTTGAGATTAACTATGTGACGAGTCGTAGGATAATAAAACAAAGAACTGTCAAAACACTTAAAGTAGAGACTCTCACAAAGAAACCTTTCAACAAATTGAGCGACAACTTTAAAAACCAACCTTAAAAGCTAAAAGCAGATACTAACTTTTGGGTTAGGTTTATAACTAAATCTTCTGAAAACCAAAGAGGTGATTGAGATGAATCCATTCCATGATTTGGAGCCCGGACCGGAAGTGCCGGAAGTCGTTTACGCCCTGATAGAGATTCCAAAGGGAAGCAGGAACAAGTACGAGCTTGACAAAAAGACCGGCCTAATAAAGCTCGATAGAGTCCTTTACAGCCCGTTCTATTACCCAGTCGACTACGGAATCATCCCACAAACATGGTATGAGGATGACGATCCTTTCGACATTATGGTCATCATGAG
>JAGGWM010000127.1 GCA_021157445.1 Thermococcus sp.
ACTGGTTTTCCTTGATAGGGCTTAATTTTGAAAACACCCCTATGGTACTCAGCTTTGTAAATGTTCTTTGTAGCCTGTTCAAGCTTTTCTACATCTTTTTGGCTCTTTACGCCGAGCCTTTCGCTTTCTTCAACCGCTGGGAACTCTCCATATCCTTCCAGCTTAATCAAGGAGATATAACTTATTCCCTCAACAATCCTCGGGTCAATGTCATACTTCAGCAGGACTTCGGTATTCTTCTTTATGTCTTCCAAAGCGGCGTGATCAAAGGGTGCATGGGCGGGAACGCTCATGACGACTCCGGTAGCATTGTCTGGGTCAACGAACTCAGCAGGCAGGATAATTATATCATCTCCTGTTACGGGATTTTTAACCCACTTTCCAATTAGCTTCTCTCCTTTGAATTCTTCCAGAATTTCAATCTCCTTATCTTGGAAGCTTAGCTTATAGGCGGCTTCCTTGCTTATTATCCACTTCTCCTCTTTATCTCCACTTCTAACCTTGGCCTTTACATAAGTCGCCTCTGGATTCAACCACATGTTCGTTACTCCATAGACGGTTTCAGGTCTTAGAGTTGCCGCTGGCAGGTAGTAAACTTCGCCGTTCTCTTCGAGAACGAACTTTATCAAAATGTAGTCCAGTATCTGTACGTCTTCTCCCTCAATCAAGTCGTGATCTCCCAAGGGAGTTCCAACGACTGGATCCCATCTAACATAGTGAGTTCCCTTGACAATCAGCCCCTTTTCTTTTAACCTCAAGAACTGCCACTCAATAAACTTGCTAAAAGGTGGAAATAGAGATGTTGTGTGGAACTCTCTGCTCCAATCAACACTAAAACCAGCTCTAATAAAAGTCTCCTTTGCGGCTTTCATGAAGTACTTCACTATGTTTACTGGATCCTCGAATGTCCATAGAATATCTTCTGGAACCTTATAGACATCTCTGTAAACGTAAATGGTCTGGGGATCTCTTTGCTTTATCCTCTCCGCTATCCCAACAATTGGAGACCCTGTTATGTGCCAAGCCATTGGGAACAAAACGTTATACCCCTGCATTCTCTTGAACCTTGCAATAACATCTGGTATCGTGTAGGTTCTGGCATGTCCAACGTGCAAGTGTCCCGATAAATATGGAAACGCAACTGTTATGTAGAATTTTGGCTTCTTTTCGTCTATTTGGGGTTCGAATATTTTCTCTTCCAGCCATTTACTCTGCCACTTTTCTTCAATAGCTTTGAAATCTACCATAGGCTAACCTCCTTGGGGTTGTTAAAGATACCTTTTAAAAGAGTTTGCACCAAGGAAAACAGTTCGGAGTCAAAGCTAGGGGGAAAACTAGATTGATCACCATAAGGGGAATGCCAGGCTGTGGAGAACTCGATCCCCCCTCATAAGCATCGCCCTTTATCTTGACATTGGGATATTTAAATCTTTTGGATATGGATAATAAAGATGCTCCATCACAAGGCAAAAAATTCAAAAATTTCGATTGTCTATCACTTAATTCCGCCTCGAAGTTAATTTAGGTGGTCAATTCAATAATACATTTTGCTCAAAGGTGATCACAGTTGGGAAAAGCTTTAAATGTTTTTCAGCCATAAAACGTTATGGTGATTGGTATGATTGAGGTTGGAGAATACAAGATTAAAGAAGGGCTGTACTACACCAAGGACCACGAATGGGCTCAAGTGCTGGAGGATGGTACAGTTTTAGTGGGAATAACCGACTATGCCCAAAAGGAGCTTGGCGATCTTGCTTATGTAGAACTCCCAGAGGTTGGAAAAGAAGTGACAAAGGGAGACGTCCTCTGTGAAGTGGAAAGCGTAAAAGCCGTAAGCGAAGTCTATGCGCCCGTTAGTGGTGAGGTAATAGAAGTTAACGAAGAGCTTGAAGATGCTCCAGAAAAAATTAACGAAGATCCATATGGAGCGTGGATTGCCAAGATAAAACCAAATAATCTTGAAGAGGAGTTGAAGGAGCTTATGGATGCAAACGCTTACGCCGAATACTTGAAATCACTCTGATTTCTTCTTTTCAAATTAATTCTCCTGAAAGCAAAACGTCTTCTATGGGCCTTGCCTCATACCCTAATCCTCTCAAAATCCTTGCAAATTTCCTAGTATAACCGTATCTTGTGTAAATTCTTTCGGGCTTAATCCTCTCGACTATCCTTATAAGCTCCCAGAAGTCTGCATGGTTGCTGAGCTTTAGATTTCCAAATCCCGAAACGAATAGCTCGGAGGGATGAACACCGTTGAGGGGCTTTTGAGTCTTAAAACCTCTGATAACCACCCCACCGTCCTTTGAGATGTTGTTAAACTTGATCCCGAATTTTTCATAAATTTTGGCAGCTTTCCTTACATCACTTGGAACCCTCGCAGAGTATCCGTGGATATCGAGGATCTTAAGCAGTTCTTGAGCCTTTCCCACTTGATTTTTCTTTTCCAAACCTCGCCCTTTAGGACGGGGTACGGACAACTACCAACAAGCCCCTAAATAGGAAAGCAAAAAAACTTATCTAATACCATATATATGTTGAGGGGTGTATATGGGAAAGATGACTATAGTTATCGATGATGAGCTTGAGAGAGAATTTCGGATGGCTGTTGCAAGGAGGTACGGGTTAGAAAGGGTGCACTTGGGATAGCGATAAGCGAAGCCATAAAAATGTGGATAAAAAGTCAAAGAAACCGGTGAAGAAGAGTGAAAAGGAGCGTAACGGTTAAACTCCAGCCTTCAAAAGAGCAGGAAAAGATTTTGTTCGAGTTAGCTCAAGCCACGGCAGTAATCTGGAATAGGCTCAACTACGAACGCTTGAAACAGTTCAAGGAGTTTGGCAAAATAGACTTTCTAGGGACTCAACAAGAAGCCTATTACACCTTCAAAGACTGGGTTGGCGGCTCAACGGTTCAAACCTTGGCCAGAAAAAACGCTGAAGCCTGGCGGAGCTTCTTCC
>JAGGWM010000050.1 GCA_021157445.1 Thermococcus sp.
AACCCTCTCTCTAAAGTAAACCCTATCCGATACATTGCTCTCACTTACTTGGACTATTCTTAGCAACCTTTTTTTCTTTGGAACGAAAATTCGTTGCTTTTTGATTTTAAAGTCTCTTCTGGTAACTTCTCCAGTGACTCGCTTTATGCTCACCGAAATTTTTCCATCGTTTTTAATTTTAATTATGTTGTAGCTGTTTACATCGCCTTTCCTCGTTTTCCTGCACGAAGTACAGCCTGCATTTGCCACAACAAGCCCTTCAACTTTATAGATGTTGGGAACATGCTTGTGTCCGCAGATGTAAAGGTTAACATCGTGCTTTAGAAGTAAGTCCAGAACGTCCCCTGCATTAAATAAAACGTTTCTCTCTCTTCCCGTATCTGGTAGGGGAATTAGATGATGATGGGAAGCAACAATCTTAAATTTTTTGTGCGAATATTCCTCAAGCTTTTCTTTGAGCCAGCGAAACTTGTATCCCCCTATTCTTCCATCACTTAAATCTGGGATTGTTGAATCGACCCATATGATGACGAGATCCCCCTTTTCGTAAACCCCATTTAACGGACCTATGTACTTTTCAAAGAGCTCGTAACCGACGTTTCTTGCATCATGGTTTCCAGGGACGACTATTAGAGGTTTCTGGATCTTTTTTAATTCATAGCTTGCCCTCTCATACTCTTCCCTCAGTCCCTCGTTTGTTACATCCCCCGTGTGAATAACTATGTCGTAGTCGAGTGTGTTGACCTCGTTGGTTATTAAATCGTAGGCGTATCCCTTGTAGGCTTCTCCGCTGGTTATGTGGGTATCGCTTATGTGAGCTATCTTCATGTTTCTCACTCCGCCGCTATTGAGGTTTCTAGTTTCCTCCTGCTTGCCTCAAGCAGATCACTTAGTGTAAAGATCCCAACGACTTTTCCTTCTTCTCTAACCAGCATGTGCTTTATCCTTTTTGCCGCCATAATCTTCAGCACTTCTTTTAGGGGGGCATTTGTATCTACCGTGATGAGCTCTTTTGTCATGATCTCCTTTACAGGGGTTGTATAGGGCAAACCCGGGACGATAACTCTCCTAATAATATCGCTTTTTGTGAAGAAACCCACGACGTTGTCTTTTTCATCGATAACCACCAGAGAACCAATGTCAAAATCCACCATCACTTTACATGCTTCTTGAACGGTATTGTTAGGCTTTACCCCTATAAGCTTCTTCGTCATATAGACTTTAATGGGGGCATTTTCATCCATTGGGATCACCATAAAAAGCTCTCAAAAATTAATTGGCCCTGGAAAAATAAAAGGGTTTTGTCCTTAAATTGAAAGCTCGATGCCTCTCTCCTTAAGCCGTTTTGGTATTTCTTCCATAAGATGGTTCATTATGGAGTTTATGGACTCCTCAAGCTCGATATTTTCTATAATTGGAATTCCGTATTCTTTTGCTTTTTCTATCAGATACTCTTGGATATGCACTATGTTGTCAATATTCTTCACGTAGTATTCGGCAGGTCTAAGACTGTAGCGGGCCCTTTCGTAAAATCTCGCTTCAAGCGCCTCGCTGTTTCTCACGGTTATCAAATACATGAAGCTTCTGTCGTTTAAAGTTACATAACCCGGAACAAGATGTATGCCTTCTATTATTGTGTTAAAACCTTCTTTATATGAACGTTCTACAACGGCGTTAATCCCCACAGTTACATATCTCACTTGGCTCTCAAATCCATATATTAGTGGATTCGCATCTTTTGGTAGGTTTCTGAGCTCTCTCCACGCCAAAAATGATGAGGTATGGATTGCTGGCAGGAGCTCTTTGCTTATTATCTTCCTCATTACCTCCCTAACGGTGTCAGTTCCTATAACTGTTCTTATCCCAAGTCTAAAAGCTAACTCCGTTGCCAGTGTAGACTTCCCAACCCCAGTTGCCCCTCCAAGAAGAATTATCATTGGGTATTTCAGTCTTCTAAGCTCATGCCAGAAAAGGTATTTCCTAGCGGCATCTTTAAGCCCGTGGTCTAAGAGCTTCTTATAGGTTACCTTTCGGATTTCATCTTTGGTAATGACTTTTACCTTCTTTCTCTCGAGTTCCTTTACTATCTCTGCCGCTATTGAATAAGCTACTCCAACATCAACGCCAGTGGAGGTTATTGATCTTGTCAGGATTCCCCGCGAAAAGGGTATCTTGGTCTTCTTCTCAGGATCAACGACGATTATCATTTGCCCTCACCTTTGAGCTCTCTCCCAATCCTCAAAACTGCCTCCCTTAAGTCCTTGCCGTCTATGTTTATCGGCTCGTTGTCCAGGTATATGACTTCCTTCCCAGCCTTAAGGGCTTCTTTTGTGACAACATCTACTGCTGCCGCTTTTAGTTCCACTATAACCGCATCGTAGTTATCAAAGCGCTTTAAGTCTTCCCTGAGTTTTACCCTGTTTGCTAAGTTGGGGCTCTTTCCAACTATTTCTACTCCATAGTTGTTTTCCAAATATGTTGCGGCTTTCTCAAGTCCCTCCAGTGGTGCAGTCATAACAAGGAGGGCTTTTTTGCCCCTTACTTCTCCCAAAGGTCTTGGTCTAAAGGCCGTTAAATGAATTTCAGCTTTTGGGTTTATATCTCTCAAAACCCTATGAAGTTCTTCGAGCTTATCTTTGCTGACCATATCAGCCAGGGTAACCACAACTAAATCCGCTAATCCTACTCTAAATGGACCGAAATAACTCTTTATGAACTCAATCCTTTGAGTTGCTCCAACGACGGTTATGTATTTGTCTGCTTTAACTGCGGGAAAAGTTGCACCGCTCCCCTCTAATATTACGATGTCTCCCTCAAGCCCTTCCGCAAGCTTTATCCCTTTGTCAACTATGTCAAAAAAGCTGAAACCAGCCATTCCGCCCCCGCATCTTCTGCATCCAATAGTTAGAACCCTTGCTGTTAAGGCGTCTTCAAAATGATCAGATGCGGCATGCTTTCCCGATTCCGCAATTTCTACCAAAAACTCGGGGGTTATCTCTATCTTGTCCCCCTCAATTATCTCAGGCTCTTCTGGCCCTCCTCTGCCCATTGTTACCACTATGGGCTTTGCGATCTCCTTTAGAGTCCTTGCAACAAAACCACTCACTGCTGTTTTCCCCACTCTCTTTCCAGTACCAAGTATCGTGAGGCTTGGTTTGTTGATTTGAATTATTTTTTTCGGAGAAAATTCAAAATCCGCGCCTTTGTATCTTACGCCATGCTTTAAGAGCACTGCCGCTATTCTAAAGCGATCTTCATAATCCAGCACGGGCTCGTCGCTCAGGTCAATAACTTCCTCAATCTCGTTCTCCTCAATAGCCCTCTCGATTTCAAGGAGGTAATTCTCACCATAATACAGCTTAACTCCTATTTTTTCCTCTAGGGACTTCATGTCCCCTATCT
>JAGGWM010000168.1 GCA_021157445.1 Thermococcus sp.
CAGTTAAGACTTCCCGGTCAAGCATTACTATTTTTCCATCGACTATTGTAGTTTCAACATCATTACCGTTGGCCGAATAAACTATGTGGGAGATCACGTTCGTTATTGGCCTTAGATGGGGCTTGTTGAAGTCAAATATAACTACATCCGCAAGGGCCCCTTCTTTTATGACCCCAGCATTTAATCCCAAGGCTTTTGCACCGTTTTGGGTAGCCATCTTGAATATTGCCCCTGCATCTGCCACCGTTGGGTCCAAATTGTGAACCTTGTGGAGCAATGCTGCAAGCTTCATTTCTTCTACTATGTCCAGATTGTTGTTGCTTGCTGCCCCATCTGTGCCAAGAGCCACGTTAACTCCTGCACCGAGCAGCTTCTTTAGGGGCATAACACCGCTTGCTAGCTTCATGTTGCTCCCTGGATTATGCACTATGGTGACCCCTTTTTCAGCGAGGATTTTAACTTCTTTATCGCTCAGCCAGACCCCATGGGCCGCTATAACGTCATCTTTCAAAAAGCCAAGCTCGTCCAAAAATTCTACTGGAGTTCTGCCGTATTTTTCCTTTATTTGCCTCACTTCATCCCTTGTTTCACTTACGTGAATCGTGATTTTCTTTCCAGTTTCATCGGCTTTTTCCCTAACCCATCTTAAAAGCTCCGGGGAGCAGGTATATAGCGCATGGGGGCCAAAGAGAAACTCTATCCTCGGGGAATCCAAATTTTCGATGAACTTCAAGAGCTTAAGGGTTTCTCTAATCTCGGCGTTTCTCTTTTCCTCATCTCCGAGATCCACCATGCCGTAGCTCAGATAAGCCCTTATTCCAGCCTTCTCAACTGCCTCGGCAACTTCTTCCATGTGAAAATACATATCAACAAACGTAGTTGTTCCACTCTTCACCATTTCCAGAGCTCCAAGAAGAGCACCCCAGTAGATATGATTTGGCTTTAGCTTTCTTTCCATTGGCCAAACATATTTTTGAAGCCATTCCATTAATGGGAGATCATCTGCGAGGCCCCTCAGGAGAGCCATTGGAGAATGCGTATGGGAATTTATAAATCCCGGAGAAACGACTTTTCCCTTCGCATCGATAACGTAATCTGCCCCGATATTAAGATTTTTGCCAACTTTGGAGATTTCATTATTTTCAATATAGATATCAGCCCTGATAACCTCAAGAGTAGCCCCATAAATCACGTGGCCATTTTTTATGAGAATGCTCATGGGATCACCTGCAAAATGTAGAAGGAAAGATTAATAAAATTGTTGGATTCAAACGAACATTGCCTTAAGCACATCGGCACAGCTGCATTTTCTCTCCCCGGGGATTTGAGGAATCACAGCTTTTAAGAGCTTCCTCACCTTCTCGTTGTTCTCCTGCATGACTTTGAGCACTTCTTGGGCATCCACTGGCTTCTCCGCCCAGACATCGTAATCAGTGATCGCAGCGATGTTAACATAGCACATTCCAAGCTCTCTGGCAAGGTTAACCTCCGGTACAAGGGTCATCCCAATTATATGGGCAAATTGCCTGAACATCATGGATTCGGCCCTTGTTGAGAACCTTGGACCTTCGATACATACGTATGTGCCCTTTTCATGGACCGGGATGTTTAGTTCTCTGGCCGTCTCATAGAAGATTTTCCTCATCTCTGGACAGAAGGGATCGGCCATTGAAACGTGAGCAACTCTTGGACCGTTGTAGAAAGTGTAGTCCCTCTTCTTTGTGAAATCAATGAACTGATCGGTAATCACGATATCGCCCGGCTTGTATCCTTCCCTAAGAGAACCAACAGCGGTAATTCCTATAACCCTTTCAACACCCAGCTCCTTAAGGGCCCATATGTTAGCCCTATAAGGCACTTCATGGGGCGGGAACTCATGGTTCTTTCCGTGCCTTGGGATAAAGGCAACCTCGACTCCTTCTATCTCACCTATTTCCACTGGAGCTGAAGGTCTTCCATAGGGAGTGTGCACCTTAACGGTCTTCTTCGGCTCGAAGACTCCGTAAACTCCAGAACCACCAATAATCCCTATCTTCGGCATTGACATCACCAAAATAAGAAATCTTGGAAGAGATATTTAAGGGTTGCCAACGAAAAATTTAATAACTTTTGATTACTAAATTGTTGTGAGGGATGGAAAATGCAAAAGCCAGTTGAGTTGATATTTCCAAAAATTGAAAAACCGATTTTCATTGAAGGATACCCCGGAATAGGACTTGTTGGACACATTGCGGCAAATTTTCTAGCAAAAGAACTCAACATGGATATGATGGGTTATGTTGAGAGTCCATTCCTACCGCCAATATCGCTAATTCTTGAGGGAAAGCCGAACCCACCGCTGAGATTCTATGGGAGGGACAACATCATCATTGCCGTTGCGGATATATATGTGCCCCCAACATTAGTAAACGAAATAGCAAAAGAGACCGTCAGTTATCTAAAAGAAAACAATGCTGAAAAGGTAATTTCGCTGGGTGGAATGGGAATCGGCTTTTTCAAGGAACAGATGGAAGTCTGGGGTGTAGGTGGGAGTGAAGATGAGAACAAGGACCTAGAGAAACTGGGAGTCAAAATACTAAAATATGGCTCCATAATGGGGATGAGCGGAAAGCTCCTGTGGGAGGCAAGTAAAGAAAACCTCAAAGCATATGCCCTTTTAGGAGAGACTTTCGGAGATAGGCCCGATCCAAGGGCAGCAGCAAATGTAATTGAAGTACTCAAGAATCTCGTCCCCATAGAGGTTTCAACGGAGCCTCTGCTAAGGGAAGCACAGATGATAGAAGAACAATTAAGAAAAATGCATGAACAAATGGAATCCGCTAGAAAAAGAGCTGAAAAAGAATATGAAAGTGTTTATCTATGAGGTGAGAATATGGAACTCCTTGTACTTGGTGGGATAGCCCGGAGAACTCTTGATCAGCTTTTGAGGAATCCTTACAGGACAATAGAGGTGAGAAGTGCAAGAAATGTTATTGTTGTTCGAAAATTGAAGTCAGGAGAAAAACTATTTTTAACTTATGAAACCCCCCAAGACATAACTAGGGGAACCGAAGGAATAATAGCAAAAGTATTAAAGATAGAAGAAATGGAACAAAGGATACCATGGGAAGAAAGCGATGAGCGGGAAGTCACCGTGTGCAGGATACAGTTGAGGCTTATAGGGCTGGGGAAGGTAATCGAAGTTTCAAGCGAGAACAACATGATGAAGGTAAAAGTCAGGGAAATGCTCCCACAGGAGATGGCAATGGGTTAATCAAAGAGCGTCTTTTGTCTTCCCCTCTTAGATTTTTCTCTCTTTGGAGGGGCAAGTTTTCTGAACTCCAACCCTTCTTTTTCCAGAAGTTTTCTGGCACCGGATGTTAAAGAGGGAGCAACCAGAATACCGCGAACTCTTTCGTACTCTTCCCTCATAGCCTCAACATACCTCTTAAGCTGGCTAACAGCGTGCAAATCTGCCCTCCTGCGCTTGAGCTCGAGGATAATAATGTTTCCATCCTTGTCTCTCCCTAGAACATCCACGATCCCGTGTTTTATGGGTTTTTCCTTGAAAAGAGGCCTAAAGCCTTCCTCAATTAGAGAGGGGTTCTCGAAGATCAGATCGGCCATCTCAGCTTCACTACCCGTTAACGCCAGCTCTTCATAATCTTCCGCCTGAAAATAGGAGATAAGATAAACATTTAGGAGTTCCACTTCAAGAATCTCCCGGGGTTTTCGCCGAATGCTTCTTAAAAATATTTTTCCTTCTTTTATTTCAAGCCCAACCGAGCTCCCGGGAGGTTGCCAATTGACAGGCTCTCGCTTTTCCTTTTGGTGAATTAAAAAGGAGCCATCCGGCTTTATTATTATAACCCTATCGCCCGGACCAAGCTTACTTTTAGCCCTTCCATCATAAAAAACCCTACAATGGGCAAAGATATTCACTATGGCCTCTTTTGAAAGAGCCCGGTTGAAGATGTCCACAATTTCTTCTTGGGTGGGATTTAGCTTTGCCTCTACTTTCATAGATCCTCAAAGGAAATTTAAAGAAGAGTTTAAAAAGTTAAAGGAACTAATCCTCAATCCCCTTTTCCGTAATTCTAAAGGCCGCTTCTCCTTCGGGTAGATGAGGAGAGTCTATGAGTCTTGCAACCCTCTTGCCGGCTTTTCCTTTCCTCAAATAAACTCTAACAGTAGCGGAGTGGGCTAGGATGTGACCACCTATCGGTCTTGTTGGATCGCCAAAGAAAGCGTCCGGTCTTGCTTGAACTTGGTTAGTAACGAACACCGCTATATCGTAAAGATTGGCCAAACGATGTAGATCGGCCAGATGCTTGGCAAGCTTTTGCTGTCTCTCCGCCAAGGTTCCCCTTCCCACGTATTCTGATCTAAAGTGCCCCGTGAGAGAATCCACTACAAGAAGCTTAACTGGTCTATCGCTCGCAGCCTTTTGTTTAACTATTTCCTCCGCTTTTTCTACAAGAAGCATTTGGTGATTACTGTTGAAGGCCCTAGCAACATAGATGTTCTTTAGCACTTCCTCCGGATCCATGCCCCTGTTCTCGGCTATCTGCTTTATTCTTTCGGGCCTGAAGGTGTTCTCGGTGTCAATCCATATTACCGAACCGCCGAGCCCTCCTTCTTCGGGCGGCTTCTGAACCATAACGGCGAGGGTATGAGCGAGTTGGGTGTTGTGCAGGACGAGACCGTTGGGAGCGATGAAGTTGTGGGTCTCGGGAACCACGAGATCGTAAACCCAGTCGTTGTAGTCAACCAGCTCGACGGACTTCACTTCGTAAAACTCAAGCTTTTTAACGAGCTCAATGAATTTGAGAGCCTCTTGAGCTGTCCCTCTAAGCTCCTCAATCTCCTTCATGAGGGCGGAGATAACTTCACTCCTCCTCGGTTCACGCTTTGGGAGCCCCCTCGTGCGGTAGTTGGCAATCTGCTTACCAGTGAAGCCATACTTTCTTAGGACACTCCAAGGGAACGGCAGTTCCGGAGTTTTTCCATTTTCAAGAGACTGCTTAGCAAGATCAAGCCTCCTAAGTACATCCCTGAAGTATTCGGCAATCCGCTCGAGAGTTCCCTCGGTGAACCAAACATTCTTGTTACGGGTCAAGATGTGGTAGGCAGTTTCACCGTCCTTCTCGGGAAGCCTAAACCTGGTGTAGAGCCTTGAGAGATACCTGGCAACCGCCGGTGGATAACGCCCAATGCCTCCAGAAGGCATATTTGAATTCTTAAGGAGCGAAGCGGAGAGAACCCTCTCAAACACTGTCCTATTCTCCCCCGTTATGAAAATTCTGTAGTAGGTTTCTTCACCAACTGCCTTCTCGGACACAGTTGGTGAGACACCAAGGCGCTTCAGGAGGAACACAAGACCATCAGCTAAGCTTCTGCTCTTTGTAACGAACTCCACGTTTGACTTCGCAACGTATCCCTCACCATCGAGGTAACCCGCAAGAAAGCTTACTATAGCTTCCTCATCCCCGGTGAGGATTTCCTCAGGTATGACCTTGTTTCCAGCATTCGAAGTGGAAAGGTTGCCAAGCCACTCAGCAGTCTTCTTGCGGAGAAGTATCCGATAGAGACCCTGCCTAACTTCAATCGTAGGTTTGTAGCCATCTTGCTTTTGTATAAACTCAACGATAAAGTCCTTGAGCTTTTCCGAGGATGTCGTGATTGAGAGAGGGTTGGAAGTCCCTTCCGCAACGAAGAGACCGAGGAAGTAAGCCTTCTCGTTAGTCGTGGGGATTGTATTGGCGGGAACTTTTCGCACTCCAACGATGATATCGCCTTCCCTAAGCTCCCCTGCCCGAACCCATTCTAAGCCGTTCCTGAAAACGAGGACAGGATGAACTGCAGTTATTCTGAGTGTTCTTCCCTTGGAGAGGTTGATCTGAAGTATCTTCCTGACCTTCTCGCGATACAGATAGGAAGCCTTAGTGCGCCTTACTTCGCCGGTTGTCGAGTCAAATGTGTAGACGTTAACCGTTTCCAGTGGAACTGCAAAACCGGTGTCAAACGGCAGTTCTCCGTTCAACGCCTTGTACTTCTCATACATTTCCTCGATAGTCTCAAAGTGCACCAAGCTATCGTTCTCGTAATAGACTCTTGTGTCCTTGGCAAAACACTTCCCGCTTCCAAACTCACCGAAGACCTCGGAAATAGCCTGTGTCTCAATTCCACCGCCGAGAAGCTTATCCAAGGACTTGCTTCCGGTGGTAATTTTGCCTACAACGGCTCTCTTTTTTAGATATTCATCAGCACGCATGAAGGTCCCAATATTGGCGGCTTCTCTCGCAGCCTGGATAATTTTTAGAGCAGCCCCTTCACTTATTCCAGCAAGTTCTTTTAACTCCAATGGAGAAGCAACTGCTATTGCCTCCAGAGTATCATAACCCGCTTCTCTAAGCTTTTCAGCAGTTGCGGGACCAACTCCCGGAAGATCCTCCAAGGTTTTTATTTCCTTCTTTTTAGTTGCTTCACTCTTTGCTTCAATTGACAATTCTTCAAGATCGTCGAGTTCTTCAAACTCTTCGAGCTCTTTAATCTCATCCTCAGCTTTCTTTTTTCTCGCCATAGTTATCACCCATAAGCATGATTCTAAATAGTAGTGCATTCAAAGTGCTTATATATTTTTCCCATGCCCAAAAAAAGGGTCCAAATACTGAAAATTACAAAACCACGGGTGAGTAAAGCCAAAATATAAAAATGAAGCACTAAAAACCGGAGATTTCCAGTGGAAATAAAACCCTACTTTGTAGACTCAACAACCAGCAGTTTTGCACTTCGGGGATGGCTCATCAAGGCAACATGAATTCCAGTGGAAATAAAACACCACGATTTCGAATATTAGTAGACATTTTAATACATCAACGTCCAAAAGTTCCAGTGGAAATAAAGCTCTTTTTCCATATTCATCTAAGCATTCATAAAATTATCTGATAAACCCCCCAGAGTTATATTTCCACTGGAACTCAGTTTTGAAAAATGGACGGATTTTGTGAGTGAAGAGAATGTAAAAAGCATTTAAAAAGATCTTTATGATTTGTTAATACTAATTTGTTCACAATGCTTAAATAATAAATGCCATTTAGTTATTATTTTTACCATCATTTATGTTATTTTTTGAACAATGTTCATAGATAAGTATATATATCCCAAAGCACAAAAACAACGGGAGTGTTTTCACCAATTTCAATTAAAAAAGGACTGGTGTTTTGCGCCGTCTCCAGTGGAAATACAACTCTGGGGGGCTAATCGCTTGTTTAACAAATTCTCTTTTAGCAAACATTTTTGTTAAATTAGATGTACATTTAGGAGCACCATTGTCCCCTTTTTGATGCACATTTCTGTTCATTTTTCGTCCATAAGAAACGGCCATTAAACTGTATATCTGATTGTCTATTGTAAAGATTCCACATGAGGTTTGTGTCCATTTTGAGTATTGTTTCCAGTGGAAGATTGAGTTTAAATACTTCAAAGTTCAACTTCATATGGTGGTTCCTGTGGAGGTACTCAAATGGTTGGAAGAAGGGTATGATAATGCAAGGGACATAGTTGATCTCCCTTGGAAAGTGACGAAAAAGGCAGAGGGGGTTTATTTGGCCGAATATCCAAAGATACCATTTGTTCTCAACGTAGTAATAGATGAAGGTTTTGTTCATCTGATAGTTCCTCTTGGCGTTGAAACCGTTGCTTTAGAACTTCCAGAGCGCTTGAAAGTTTATCATACCCTCTTGATGCTTAACAATAGGTTGAATCTAATAAAGTTCTGCATAACTGGGATGAATGAGGAAATAACCTTAAGAGTTGACTTGGACAGGAAAACCCTTGGAAAAGGTGAATTTAACGATGCTCTTACGAGTCTTTTAATAGGTTTGAATCAGGTGATAACCGCTCTGGGGCTCGAAGAAGACTTCTCTAGGGCAGTTTTTGAAAGGATTGCAATGATGGTACTGGAAAGACTTGAGAAGGGTGCCAAAAAAGAGGAGATTCTGAAATTTTTGGTTACTAAGGTTGGAATGGATCCAAAAGACGCTGAAGAATTCCTGAAGAGAATAATTGAAAACACAATGCCAAAAGAGGACGTTGGCTACTTCTAGCTACTTTTCAATTTCCAGTTCCATTAGCTTTTTGCATAATTTCCAGTGGAAATAAAACTCTTGGTGTATGTCCTTCTTGAAGATTAACTTCAACTCATTTAGCCCGGTTTTTCCTCTAAATTCGCCAAATATAAGCACGTTGTTCATCTCAATAACACCAAAAACCGCTGCCAAATTGAATATTAGGGTCCTCAACTGATAACCACTTGCGTAGTGTTCACCCAGCTCTTCATGGGGGTACTCGAAGAGGAAGTACTCTACGCCCTCGATTTTCGCTATATCCGTCATCGCTATGTCTGCCGTTAAGAGAACAACAAGTGCTGGCGTGTTTTTGTCGAATTCCTTTAGGGTTTTTATTATCAGCTCATCGTTGGTGTTTGCTTTCTCTTTGATGCTTTCCACCTCTATTATTTTGTCTTTTAGCTTTTCATACTCTCTTAGGGCTATATAGGCAGCTTTCCTTGATTTTTTCATCCTCCTGTTGCTGAATTCCCGAAGTAAGTGCGAATTGTGAAGGATCTTCCTCAGCTCTTTTAAGTGTGTGGGCTTGTATTTGAAGTTCATTGAATTTTCTATTTCCTTCTTAACTAAATCCACTATTGCTATCTGGATTCCCCCCACTCCCCTGAGCTTGGACAAAAACACGTGGTATAAAAGGTTGGTATCCGGGGCGAAAATTATTCTTTTTGTAAGGCTTTTATACATGTCAAGCTTCTTCTGGAACTCATCTATGTTGGCGTAGTTTATTATTCCACTTGAAAGAAAGCACTCGTAAAAGTCCCTGTATGTGGGGAGATCATAGAGGTACCTTTCCTTTCCACGGAGAACTTTGTGAAAGTCTTCTTCCTTGGCTAGTACCATTATTTTGTATCCATCTTTGTAAGGATATGCCTCCAGAAGCGGGATGTTGTAGAGAGGAGCATTAACGCGGAGTTTATCTCTCATCTGGATTAGGTTAATAAGTATCTGGAGCTCCGGCTTTCCTATAACTTTTTCCATCTTCTGCCCTCCATAAAGTCCTTTAGCCTCTGGATGTGCAGGGGGATCATCATGTATGGTCTGCTTGCATATTCAAGCTCTCTAAGTGAAAGGTAGAAGAGGTGCTCAACTTCCAATGGAAGTGCATGAATAGCCGCCCCCGCTACCAGGGCTTTCCTTCCGGAGGTTATGTCCACCGATACCTCGTACCCTTCTTCCTTCAGCTTTTTGAGGAGTTCCCCTATTTTCTCGTCAGCCTCGAGAAAGTTGTCTTCCTCGATTATCTCCCACTCTATCTCTGGAGAAAAGCCGTATTCATTGGAGATTATCTTCAGGGCTTCAACTGCTTTAGGGAGCTTTTTAGAATAGATGTCCTCAAGAAATATGAAGATTTTGTCTGGTCGGTAATTCCTCATAACTGCTGCATAATAGGAATTTATCATGGCCCATGTTGACCTTCCAAGCATCGTAATGTAGGCTTTCATATGCTTCACTTTAATCTATAAGTATCAGGCCATACAAAACACTTTCGGAGAAGTTGAGCTCAACTATCTTTGAGAGCTCTATCCCCACGGCATCTATTGAAGGCCTGACCTTGTTGGGCATTCTGCAGTTTCCACTTTTTTCGAATTCGCACTCTTCACAAAGGTTACAGTTCCCCGGGAATAACGCTGTTGCATAGAAGTTTCCGTTTTTAAATAGCTCTTCTTCTTTCTTCAGAATATATTCCAATGCTTCCCTTTTTTCTTCTTCAAAATTCTCAAAATTAATTCCAAACTTTATCAAAAGGGCTCTCTTGTAGTGTTTTACCAACTCCTTTGCTTCCCTCCATGATGGAGCATACGGTGGGCAGGAAGGGCTTTTCCCGTAAGCAGGACAGCTTCGGCACTTCCATACGGGCCTTGGTGAGACTTTAATCTTCTTTGCCGGTATTTCTTTTTCCCACAGGATCTTCATGAAAGAAAAATTGAAAATCTTAAATAAAAATTTAATCCATCAAGCGGCCTCCGTTAACGTCTATTACTTCCCCGGTTATATGCTCGTTTTCGAGAAGAAAGATCACTGCATGGGCTATATCCTCTGGCCCCTTCAGATTCATGTGGCTCACCAAAAATAAATTGGGAAATTGCCATAAAAGCTTTGTTAAATAATAAGAACAATTCCGAAATGTTTTTACGTTCTTAATTATAATATTGAAACATGAAAGTGCTTCCTTTCCTCCTCAGTATTTTGGTTTTAACTGCAGGCTGCATTGGAGGAGGTGAAAAAATGGATTTGAAAGTTAGCTCCGTTTTTGGGGAGAATGAATTCATTCCCTCGAAGTACACCTGTGAAGGAATCGACGTTAGCCCCCCACTA
>JAGGWM010000087.1 GCA_021157445.1 Thermococcus sp.
CTCTGCTCTTTCTGCTCATTTCTGAGCTTAGCTATTTGGGCCTCTAACTCTTTAATCCTTTTACTCTGATTAGCTATAGTTTCTTTGAGCCTCTTATTCTCATCTTTCAGTTTTATCAATTCCTGATTAGTGTTCCAATAAGACTTCAAAAGAATTGAAAGATTTCTCACTGGAACCTTCCAAGGTAAACCCATTTCTCGTTCCAATAAGACTTCAAAAGAATTAAAACTCCGTTTTTGGTATGCATCCTTGAATATTTGTCATATAGATTAGAAAAAATTTTCGCATATTACCATGTATAGACGAAAAATATTCCGTAAATTTTATATTTTATCGATGAATATTCACAATGAGGTAGTCAAAATGTATGAGCTTATGAACTTATCTACTGGAAAAATTGTAAGGAAAGGTGAAGCTCTAGAAAAGTTACTCCAAGATTTGCCAGAGGGGCTTTACGAGATAAAAGAGGACGGAGAATTCGTGAGGTTCTATAGCACAACTAAACCCGAGCATCAATGCTGGATTTGAAGTTTTTAATTTTTGTTGGTTGGGGATATAAAAATGTAGAATTAGAGAGTTTTCTCCAAGATTTCCCTCAAATCCCTTAAAAAGTTCTCCAAATGTTCTCTTTTTACGTGGGGCATCATAACTATCCTTATGTACCCTCTGTGGGCACTTATTCCCCAGCCCCTAGCTTTAAGCTCCGCCTCAATTCTCTCAAGCTTCTTAGAGCCAAAGGAAACTATATTAAGCATGGGCTCCCTTATCAGATATACCCCTTTTATGGCTTTTATTTGTTCAGCAAACCAGTATGCATTTTCCATTGCCTCTTTAACAACTCTCTTGTATCCTTCAAATCCAAGGTGCTTGAGGAGAGCCCAAACGGCTATTGCATTTGCACCCGGTCTAGTGCCCGTTATTGTGGCTTGAAATATCTTCCCTCCTGCCAAGTAGGGGGCTAAAACATTAATCGCGTCCATGTATTTCTTCTCTCTAAATATTATACCGCCTGCAGGAATTGGAGCCATTCCCATTTTATGTGGATCTATTGTGACACTTTGAACCCCCTTAAGCTTAAAATCAAAATCCGGTAGATCATATCCTAAGGCCTTTGCAAATGGAATTACAAATCCCCCAAAAGCAGCATCAACGTGAAGAGGGATTCCATAATCCACGGCGATATCTGAAAGGGCAGGAATATCATCAACAACTCCTAATCCGGTTGTACCGGCTATCCCTACTATTCCAATGGTGTTATCGGTTATTTTATCTTCCACATCTCTGATGTTAACAGAATAATCCCTATTAAGCTCGGCCCAAACCAGCTTTACTCCCAGCAGATCACTTGCCTTTAGAAAAGAGAAATGAGCACTTTTTGGTAGGACTAATTCAGGCTCCTCCACATCTGAAATATTGCGAAAGGCTCTCACAGCCAAAATATTCGCTTCGGTACCGCCGCTTACTATGTTGCCATAGGCCTTCCTTAGGTGCAAAAGCTCCCCAAGCATCTGAACCGCTTCTTCTTCAATTTTCTTACTTCCTCTATGCAATCCCGGATCGCCTAAGTTTCTGTCTATGTATTTTTGAATTATCTTTTGGGCAAGTGAATGAGGGTAAGTGCACATGGATCCCAAAATCTTGCCTGAATTAAAAGTCAAGTCGATTTCAAGCCTTTTCTCAAGTTCAGCAAGTACCTCCTCTTCACTCATTCCTTCCTTTGGGATCATGCTCTCACCAGCTTAGGATGATCAACATAACATTTAAGCTTTTGTTATTCTCCTCTTATGTGGGATAAATAAAGCCTGAAGAACTGGGGGGTTGTCACAGCTGTTAGCATGGATACTATGACAACAGTGGCAAAAAGAGCTTGGTCTATTAGGCCCTCCTCAATTCCGAACTTTAGTATGGCAAGTTCCAAGCTACCCCTTCCACCCATTCCAATGCCAACAAGTATTGCCGATTTCCAATCAAATCCAAAAACCTTCATCCCTATTCCACAGCCAAGAAGTTTTCCTAAAACCGCAGCCAGATAAAGGAGAAATATCAAGGCAATATTGAGTTCACTAAGAGATGGATTAAACATCAGTCCTACATAAATGAAGAAGAGGGGTATGAAGAATTCCGTAAGAACAACTTGCAAGTCTCCAATAAGCTCGTTAAGCTTTATCTTGCTTAACACAAGGGGATCTCTCCGTTCTCTCAGTCTGCTTATTGTTAAACCTGCGAGGTAAGCACCGATTATCTGGTGCAGGCCAACTCTTTCCGCCACTATTGCTAGAAGGAACGTAAGAATTATTGTGAAGGTAAAGAAGATATTTAGGTTTCTCAATATGCCGTAAAATCTCACAGAGCGCTTAAAGATGTACTCAGAAATCAAAAGAACGGCTGTTATGAACATGACTATCTTAATCGTCAAAATAATCAGCGGAAACAATGCAAGCTCGCCCTTTGTCATCGCAGTTATTATGCCGATTAGATAAACGGCCATTATATCATCAGCAAAAGCAGCCCCCATTAATATTGATGAGATCTCCTTCCTAACCCTCGATTTTAGCAATACACCACTTGTCACTTCAATTGCAGTATTTCCAAGAGTTACTCCAACAAAAATCGCTGCAGCTAAGCCCTTTCCAAAGAAGTAAACCGTTGAAAATCCCAAGATAAATGAAACCGCAACGCCTAGGCCAGCCACTGAAATAGCCTTCGCTTTGTTTGATGCAATTGAGGAAAAATTGCTCGTGAGACCCATGTAAAGCATCATCATTAAAAGACCAAATTCGGAGAGAACTTTCAATGGCTCGGAAGGAGAGATAACGTTAAGAAAAAAAGGACCAAGTATCATTCCGGTAAGTATGTGAGCAATTATGGGGTGTATTTCTTTCTTTTCAAAGATCCATTCTAACGTCTTTGCAAAAACTAAGAGAATGGAAAGGTCAAGAATGTACTCCACTTCATACCCTCCTGCTCAGCAAAGCCCCTATTATCCATAAGAGCATTAGAAAAATCGCCAGCACCATTGCCAAGGTAGCCCCTCTGCTCGTTCCAAAGACTATTGGAATAGGCCCTATCATTATCACTCCTCCGCCCTCAATGTCAGTCTCTCCTCCAGATGCTGCCATTAAAGTTCCTATGAAGATAAGCATAAAGCCTATGAATATCAACCCCATTCCTGCCAGCACGAGTAGCTCTCCCTTCATGGCCCCTCATGGAAAACTACGCTTAGAGTTTTTAAGCTTTAACGCTAAAGTTATTAAAGGAGGAGGGAAGTTACCTCATGCTCGTGATCGTTGATCTTGATGATACCCTCTGCAACACGTGGGAAGCGGCTAAGTGGAGTGTTCTCAGGCTCTTGCCTCATTTAATTAGAAAAAGAAAGTTTAAGGCACTACTCTACATTCTTACCCAGAGATACAAAGAGCTGGAGCAGTCAAGAGAGCTGCATCTTTTAGACCTCGACGAACTTGTTGAGAGTTTTATGGAGCGAATCTATCAAAAAATCTCTGAAGATGATCTTAGGGAGATGTTCGAACTTGTTGATAGAACATTTTTTTCAAATTTAAAGCCTTATCCAGATGCTATTGAATTTTTGAAGGGTTTGAAGGAAATGAACGCTAAAGTAGTGCTGGTCACTGATTCTTCATCCGAGTGGCAGCGGAAAAAACTTGAATACCTCAACCTAAAGCACTACTTTGATCATCTTATAATAAGTGGGGAAACCGGCCACAGCAAGCTTGAGCCATACAATTTTATACTTGCAAAGAGGAAGTTCCCTAAGGAGAGCGAGATTTACGTAGTAGGGGATAGGGACGATACAGACATGAGAGGAGGAAAAGAGATCGGCGCAACAACAATTCTCGTGAGGAGGGGATACTTCAAGTCCCTCTTACCAAAGCATGCTGATTACATAGTTAGGGATCTCAGAGAGGCACTGGAGGTGATTAAACGTGAGCATAAAAAGCGAACTTAAAAGAAAAGCGTTACACCTCAGCGGGCTTACCGTTCCAGTGATCTATTTAATATTTGGACAGAAGATAGCAATGGGATTTGTTGCATTCGCACTAATAACCTTTCTGATTCTGGAGCCCTTTAGGATAGTTGAGGGGCTAAGAGACAAAGTAAAAAGAAAGCTCGGAATTTATGTCAGAGATGAGATAATAAACCTCGTAGAGCGGGAGTTGGAGGCAATTTCAAGGGAGCATGAGAAGCATTCAATTGGAGCCCACGTATACTTTACGGCAGCTGCACTAATAATAGTCTGCTTTTTCCCAAGAGATATAGCCATAGGCGCCATAACGGTTGCAACCCTTGGAGATGCTATAGCAGCAATAGTGGGCAAACCATTCGGAAGACACAGATTTAAAAACGGAAAAAGTGTAGAAGGAAGCTTGGCATATTTTTTAAGCGCCTTTTTGGTATTGTTCCTTTTAATAGACCTACCCCATGCTTTTGTAGGAGCTTTAGCTGGAACACTGGCAGAATTTTATGAATTGCCCCCAGATGACAACTTTTCAAACCAGCTGGCGGTGGCGTTGGCTCTTTACGTGTTCAGAAAAGCCGTCTTTTAGAAGTGGGCGTCCATCCCAGTGTGGAGTAAAATATTTATACACCTTTTCCACTATCACTCCTAGTGATAATGCTTTTGCGGAGGTGCAGGGATGGAGAGAATAAACTTCATATTTGGCATTCACAATCATCAGCCACTGGGCAACTTTGGCTGGGTATTTGAGGAAGCATATAACCGCTCTTACAGGCCTTTTATGGAGATCCTGGAAGAGTTCCCGGATATGAAAGTAAACGTTCACTTTAGCGGCCCGCTTTTGGAGTGGATTGAGGAAAACAAGCCTGATTATCTTGATCTTCTTAGGTCTCTCATAAAAAAAGATCAACTTGAGATCGTTGTGGCGGGATTTTATGAGCCAGTTTTAGCAGCCATTCCAAAGGAAGATAGATTAGTTCAAATAGAAATGCTAAAAGATTATGCCAGAAAGCTGGGTTATGATGCAAAAGGCGTGTGGCTCACAGAGAGGGTATGGCAACCAGAACTGGTAAAGTCACTTAGGGAGGCTGGAATTGAATATGTAGTCGTTGATGATTATCACTTCATGAGCGCCGGATTGAGCAAAGAAGAACTCTTCTGGCCGTACTACACGGAAGATGGAGGAGAGGTCATAACAGTATTCCCAATAGATGAAAAATTACGCTATCTAATACCCTTCCGCCCGGTTAAGAAGACAATCGAATATTTGGAAAGCCTTACAAGTGACGATCCCTCAAAAGTAGCAGTATTTCATGACGATGGTGAAAAGTTTGGGGTATGGCCAGGCACGTATGAATGGGTTTATGAAAAAGGCTGGCTTAGAGAGTTCTTTGATGCAGTTACAAGCAACGAGAAGATTAACCTCATGACCTATACCGAGTATCTAAGCAGATTCAAACCAAAGGGACTCGTGTATCTCCCAATTGCCTCTTACTTTGAAATGAGCGAGTGGTCTCTGCCAGCAAAGCAGGCAAAACTCTTCGTGGAGTTTGTAGAACAGCTAAAGGAAGAGGGAAAGTTTGAACGCTACAGGGTTTTTGTTAGAGGGGGGATATGGAAGAACTTCTTTTTCAAGTATCCAGAAAGCAACTTTATGCATAAAAGGATGCTAATGGTGAGTAAAGCCGTTAGAGAAAACCCTGAGGCAAGAAAATATATCCTTAAAGCGCAGTGTAATGATGCATATTGGCACGGCGTCTTCGGAGGCATTTATCTGCCCCATTTAAGAAGAGCGGTATGGGAGAACATAATAAAGGCTCAGAGCTATCTAAAGCCAGAAAATAAAATCCTCGACGTTGATTTTGATGGAAGAGAAGAGATCATGCTGGAAAACGATAGCTTTATTGCCACAATAAAGCCTCACTACGGAGGTAGCATCTTTGAACTGAGCTCGAAGAGGAAGGCTGTAAACTACAATGATGTTTTGCCAAGAAGATGGGAGCATTATCACGAAGTGCCGGAGGCTGCAACACCTGAGGAGGAAAGTAAGGAAGGTGTTGCGAGTATTCATGAGCTTGGGAAGAAGATTCCGGAGGAAATAAAGCGAGAACTTGCCTACGACTGGCAGTTAAGGGCTATCCTTCAAGACCACTTTATCAAGCCCGAGGAGAGTCTCGATAATTACCGCCTTGTAAAGTACCATGAACTCGGCGATTTTGTCAACCAGCCTTACGAATATGAAATGACGAAAAATGGAGTAAGACTATGGCGCAACGGTGCCCTCTACTTTGAAAATAAGATACCGGCCAGGGTTGAAAAGAGAATAGAA
>JAGGWM010000150.1 GCA_021157445.1 Thermococcus sp.
CAATAAGACTTTAGAAGAATTGAAAGTTGCTTTATTTTTTCATCACTCCAGCCAAAAGCTCTTAGATTCCAATAAGACTTTAGAAGAATCGAAAAACTACTTCTGGGCAACTTTGTTAATGAGCCTCAGGATATAAGTGTTCTCCTCGACGGTTGTTGCTCCCCTGTTTCTTGGGAGGCCCAACTCAAGGGTAGCTTTAATTCCATGAGCCTTCAGAAAGTCGTGAGCCTTTGCCTCTGTCATTCCATATTCGTTCTTCTTTATCAGCCCATAGACCGTTGGTCCCCAGGAGCTCTGTCCATAACCATAGGTGTTTTCACGTAAAAACTCCATGATGAGCTTAAGATCCTCCCTAAAGTCTCCACCTTGATACTCCTCAAAATGCTTCCCAACGAGTTTTTGAATTTCGCTTAGATGCCTCCCAAATTCCTCGATGTTTCTTTCCTTTAATGCCGGCAACAACCCTAGAAGAATCCTGTGGGAAATCTTTTCAGCTATACTGCTTTCTCCTTTTACGCTCTGCATTATCGGTTTTTCCTCCTCCTCGTCAAAGCCTCTCTTAGCATGAGGAATTATCAAAAGAAATGCCCAGTCCTTGGGAAAGTCCTCTCTTATGATCAAAGGAGGAACTTTATCTCTAACCCCCCCATCTATTACGAAACCGCCGTGTTTAAAAGCATAAATCCCGGCACCCGAATTTTTTCCTCTGCCAAGAAGAGAAGCGAGTTCCTCAATTTCAATCCTAATGGAGCTGAGCCTCGCTATTCCCATCCCCACGGCAAGGGTCAGCTGGGTGGTAGATCCCAAGCCGATGTGTCTCGGAATGGCATTCTCAACTTCAATAAGGTAATTAAATCCCGTTGTAAACCTCTGGTTCATTTTGTCAACAACATAGCGTATAGTTTTTTCATCCTCTTTGCTGGCCCGGATTTCAAGCTTATCATGGGGCATTACCCTTATTCTATACCCTCTATCAAGGGCAACTCCAAGCGACCCAAAGCGCCTCCCCAGTGATCCTGAAGGATCTATTAGACCCAAATGCAGCCTCTTTGGTGTTTCGACTAACATCCTCTCACCCCAAATTTTTATAGTGTAAGCATTAAAACACTTTTCGGTGAGAACATGAGATTTGCCGGAATACCCTTAGATGAACCAAAAATCATGGGAGTTATCAATGTTTCTCCAGAGAGCTTCTTTAAGGGAAGCGTTAAACAAAATAAAGAAGAGCTGATAGAAACTGCGATCCAAATGATAAATGAAGGGGCTTCTTTTATAGACATTGGGGCAAAATCCACTGCTCCCTATTTGGAAGCCCAAATACCCATAGGGGAAGAAATCAGGAGAGCAGTATGGGCAATAAGCACGATCAGAGAACATGTCAAAGTTCCGATAAGCATAGATACAACAAACGCAAAGGTGGCCGAAGAAGCCATTAAGGCAGGAGCGGATATTATAAACGATGTAACCGGCCTTAAAGGAGACCCCAACATGGCAAAGGTTGCCAGAGAATATGATGTCCCGATTATAGTTTGTGCCTATAAAGAAGTGAAGAACTTCATGGATCCAATCCAGGAAGTCCTTGAAGCTCTCAGAGAGAGTCTCCAGATTGCATATAAAAACGACATCGGGAAAAATAAGATAGCTATTGATCCAGCGATTGGATTTCTAAGACCTCAATATCCTCCATGGTATGAGTGGGACTCAAAGGTTATCGCAAACCTGAACTTACTGAAGGTCTTTGGGCTACCTATTTTGGTGGGAATATCAAGAAAGTCATTTATAGGGGCCATAACTGGAAGAGAAGACCCGCTGGAGAGATTGGCAGGCAGCTTAGCCGCTACCGCCATTGCGGTGTGGAACGGAGCTAACATCATAAGGACCCATGACGTTAAAGAAACTCTCGATGCCATAAAGGTGGCAAACTTCATAAGAAAATTTAGAGGATGAGTTCATTCACCTCAAATTTTTTCTCCTTTAGATCTATGTTCGTATAAAATGCTCTTCCGTTTGGGATTTCCTCAAAGTGAAAGGATGAGTAGAGCTCAAACGTTGAGGATACAACTGCAAAGAGATCTTTTCCTTCAGCTTTTAAAAGGCGCGAGTATCTCCTGTGTAGAGAGTCTTTTTCTCTCTTCTCCACTATGTAAGCTGTTACAAACGCTTTAGCTTCATCTGGGGCTATGAAAAGAGTGCCTGTATTGAGTGTCGTTCTAACGGTGGAGAGGGCAGCTTTAAATGCGTTAAGAACTTCGTCTTCTCCAAAAGAGGATAATCTTCTCAAAAGATAGAGACCAAATACGTAGCTGTCAGAGACATCTTTGAGTCTTTCCTCCCTAAAACCTGCCGTTTTTATAATTTCATCCTTTTTTAGGTCGCCGTTGTGGTAAAACCAAAACGTAAAGCCATTTGGAGAAGAATACGAGAAGGGCTGGGTATTGAAGAGGTTAACACTTCCCTGACTCGCAGCCCTCGTATGGGCTAAGAGGACTCCGAAGCCTTTTAAAGAGTTCAAAAGATTTTCAATCCCTTCTTTGTCCTCAAAAATAGGTTTGGTTGTCTTGTAATGTTCGACTTTATTTTTTGACATCCACAGGAATCCCCAGCCATCTCTATGGGAAGGGCCTTTTCCCAGTGCCACCTTATAGGGGTCATTTTCAGATGATTTTACCAGAGCGTTTACAAGCTCTATCATTGATTCCCCATTTCCAACTGCAAACAGCACCCTGCACATTTTATCCACCAAACTTTTTTAGGCAGTACGGTTTAAAAAGATTGGAGGCTTTGGAAATGATGCTAAAATTGTTAAAAGAGAGGGCTTTGAAAGTAATTGAAGAGGATTTTAAGCTGGTGGATTTTTCTTTCGCCTTGCCGTACACTTACGTCGTTATTGAGGGGGAAAGGGGAAAAGCTATAGGGTTAGCCATGACGCTTCCGGAGGAGATTGGCGAATACAAAAATGCGTTCACAAAGCCAGGCTTGAGGGAGTTTATAGAAAAAGCTAACAGCCTCAACATCATAGAACGAACTCTTGCTCTTGCGGCAATCAATGCCGTTTCTCAGTATTACCTTGAGGTAGAGGAGGAAAGAGACATTTTAGACTTAATAGAGGAGGAAAAAGTTGCAGTTATAGGAAACATGTCTCCCATAGTACAAGCCCTGCGTAAAAAAGGCAAGAAAGTGTTTGTGTTTGAGAGAAACCCCAAACTCTGGGACAGAGAAACCTTAAGTGATGCCCTTGAATATGCTCTCCTCCCGGAAATGGAGGCTGTAATAGTGAGTGGCTCCGCTTTGTTAAACTGCACCATTGACATGATAGTGGAGAGAAGCAAAAAAGCAAAAAAGATCATCCTCACCGGAGCAACGGCTCAGGCATTACCCGAGTTCTTCAAGGGGACAGGGGTTACGCATCTTGCTTCTATAACGGCTGTTGATGTTGAGAAAGCCCTTATAAGTCTAAAGCTCGGAAGCTTTAGAGGATTTGGAGAACAGAGCAGAAAATACGTTATTGAAGTTTGACAGGTGTGAGAGATGCTCGAAATCCAAAGGGCTGTAATAAGCATCCTTAAAAAAGTTCGAGAGCATAGATTGCTCTATGAAAGAAACGAGGAAGCAGTAAAACAGCATTTAATAGGAGAGATATTTAGAGCCTTAGAATGGAATTGGGAGAATCCAAAGGAAGTAAGACCAGAAGAACGAACGGAAGAGGGAAGGGCTGATTATGCTCTTGTCATCAACGGAAAAGTAGTTGCCTATTTGGAGGCCAAAAATTTAAGCGTGAACGTTTTGAGAAGCGAAAAGGCCCTAAGACAGCTTGCCAAATACTGCTTTTCTCATGGGGTCAAGTACGGCATTTTAACAAACGGCATCCAATGGAAAGTAGTGAAAGCCTTTGAAGAGAACTCAACCCTGGAGGATCGCGTCCTGATGAAAATAGACCTCTTCAATGAGCCCATCGAAAAGAGCTCCCTGAAACTTAGCTTCCTCTCAAAGGACAAAATAACCTCACTGGAAGAATACGCAAGTCAGTTAAAAGCTTTCTCGTGGGGATTCGAGATGCTGAGATCAAAGGGATATTCAAAAGAAACTCTCATATCGTATCTAACGAGCACTATAAAGCCGAACTTTTTCCTTTTGGAGCACCTAAGCGGTGATGAGATTCCTCAGGCTCTTTATGTATACGACAGCGAATGGAAAGTCATCCCCTTAATCGAAAAGAGCATGAAAGGTGTTTTGCTTTCCCTGCTGTTATACCTAGCGGAAAAAGCTGAAGGGAAAGAAAAAACCGAGTTGATAGAGGCGTATCGCCATTTAAGGGGAGTCCAGCTGGATAGAGAAAAGATACTGTTTCTCCTCAAGGGGCTAGAAAAAGAGAAAGGTATTAAGATAGGAATTGAGATTTAAGGCTTTTCAAAGAGCCACAGCACGGTATTGAGGAGCCTCTTTGCCTACTGTCCTCCTCTCCATCCTGAAGGGTGAAACCATTAAAAGGAAGATCCAAAAATTATAAATTCCCCAAAAGGAACTTAGAGTGAGGGAGAGCTATGATAAAAAACAAACTCATCGTAGTCACAGGAGGAGCAGGATTCATAGGTTCCCACATAGCCGAAGAGCTCCGCGATGAGAACGAGGTAATAGTGATCGACAACCTCTACGCCGGTAAAATTGAGAATGTTCCTCCAAATGTAAAGTTCCTTCAAGCCGACATAAGGGACTACCAAAGCATAGCCGAGCTAATATCTCACGCGGATTACGTTTTTCATGAGGCTGCTCTTGTCAGTGTTGTGGAGAGCATAGAAAAGCCAGTACTGACGGAAGAAA
>JAGGWM010000201.1 GCA_021157445.1 Thermococcus sp.
ATATTTCTCTTCAAATTTTGGAATTACTTCGCTTGCGAGATATTCGAAGCTATCGTAAGAGTAGATAACAAGCTTTTGCTCTTCTTTCGCTGTGCTTTCTGTTGTTGTTTGGTTCTGTGTAATGCACCCAAGGGTTGTTGCTATTACAAGAAGCCCCAAAATAATCGCAAGCTTCTTCATATCCACCACCTAAAACTCGTTTCTATTCTTTCAAAACTGTGTTCTAAGGAAGATTTAAAAACCTTCTCTCATCGTAAACTTTATAAATCCAAACCAACTCATGTTAAAACAGCCACATGCGGTGGTAGTCTAGCCTGGTCTAGGACACCGGCCTTCCAAGCCGGTGACCCGGGTTCAAATCCCGGCCACCGCACCAACTTGATTTTGGAGTCTCTTCTGTTCTCCACATTCTTAGATATAAGCTTCAGTTCGTTTATATCTCTGGTGCTAATTATGGCTCCTTGTATTCTATATTTGATGAAATTAACTCCTATGTCTTTTTTCGAAGTTTCTCTGCTAGTTTGACGATTTTTTCCACCCGTTCTGGATCAATATCGTTTTTGACATTTCCATCTCTCTTGATCCATGTCCCGATAATAAATCCATCTGCATATTTCCACAGTTTTGGAAGATTCTCATAAGTTGTTCCCGAACCTACTAAAACGGGAACGCTTGAAAGCTCTTTAGCAAGTTTTAGTTTCTCTAATTCCACTTCACTGCCCGTCCTTTTTCCACTGATTATCAGGGCATCTGCCAGCCCCCTTTCAGCAGTGTCCCCTAAGGCCTCTTCAAAATCTCCAAAATGGTAGGCATGCTTAACATGGACATCTGCAAAAACCTTAATTTTCGAAGGAAGGAGTTTTCTAAGCCTCGCTAGTTGATGTGCTACCCCTTCGATTATTCCTTGATCAGTATATGCGACTCCGCTTAGAACATTCACCCTGATGAAATCTGCTTTAACAGTGTAGGCTATAGAATAAGCCGCTATTGCATCATTTCTTAAGACGTTTATGCCAAGTGGGAGAGAGACTTCTTCCTTTATAGCTTTTGCAACAATACTCATGGAGGCAACAGTTATGGGCTCGACAGTTTTTGGAAAAGGTACGTCGTTAAAGTTTTCGATCATTAAGGCATCGAATCCTACTTTTTCCAATTTTTTTGCTTCTCTTAATGCATGTTCGATGACCTCGTCAAAGTTATCTTGGTAGAGGTATGAACCTGGCAAAGGCTTGAGATGAACCATCCCAATGAGGGGTTTTTCTTCAAACTTCATGAAATCACCAAGAAGAGAATGATAGTTTGGATAATAAGTTTTTCTTACGAAGAGTGCATCTTTGAACTAATGAAACATACTTTTACCTTATCTTTTCCACGAGCTCGTCCAGAACTTCTTTGAATCTTGCTGCATCTATCCATTTGATTCCCATCTTTTGGGCCCACGTTAAAATTCCAATGTCTGCAGAAACAATTGTGGCATCAAGTTCCTTAGCTAGGAGAATGAGCTCAAAATCTTCTTTACTGTCAACGATACCCTCTCTTAGAGCCCTCCTATAGTTTCTTCTTAGTCTTTGGATTATTGCATCTACGTTCTGTGTGTCTATTACACTCTCTCTCACGGCCTTTTCAGCAACCCTAAGACCTTTGTCTATCCTTCTTCTGATATCTTCAATGAGTTCATAAACAACAAAGGCTGGTATTTTAATGTCGTGCACGTTGGGAGGTTTTTTGACTATATACAGCTCAATATCGGGAGAAACCTCTTCGAGTTCAACAAAATGGGTTATCTCTTTGTAGATACCAGGAGGAACGTAGAACTCGACCCTTCCAAAAAGCTTCTCTGCGTACTCTAGGAACTTTTTCATAGCTTCAGTCGGGCTTTCTCCAAACTTATTTCTAATATCGGGGTTGACAAAGATGCTCGTGTCAAGTACAAAGCGAATCATTTTCATCACAATTTATTATTGCCTATTGGCTTTAAAACGGTAACCTTAAATTTCGGTGTTCTTAACCTTTGTTGGAGGTTGTAAAATGAAAGTGGGAGTAGCATTTGGAATTAGCGAACTGGCAAATCCAAAAGTCTTTGAGAAGAAAGCTTCCGAATTTTTAATGAAGCTTGCCAATGAGTTTGAAATTGAGGGAGGAGTGTTTGTATCATCAAAGTCAGAAACGAGGGAAGTAGACTTCAAAGATGTTGACGTTATAGTTTTGTATCCCCTAACCGGAGGCACCGAGAACCCTCTCAAAGAGTTCGCTTACTATAGAAAACCAATAATTCTCTTTGGGGATCCCTTCAATAACTCAATTGCTGCGGCAATAGAGCTTAGAGAATATTTCAGAGACAGGTTGATTCCAGCGACGCTGGTGAAAACCTTTGATGAGCTTAAAGCCGCTATTCTGGGGTATGAAGATATGAGGGAGATAGTGGACAGGTTTCTGGGCTTCAGACTAGGATTAATTGGAAGAACGTCTATATGGCTCATAAACGAGAAGTTTGAACTTCCCTATGTTCACATAAGTTTGAAGAAGTTCTATGAATACTACGAATCAACAACGGAAGCTGAAGGATGGAAAGCTGTCGAAGAAATAATCGCAAAAGCCAAGGAAATTAAGGAACCCCAGAGGGAGGATCTTGTAAAGGCAGGCAGGATATATGTGGCCCTTAAGAAAATAATTGAAGACTACAATTTGGATGGATTTGCAATAGGATGCTTTGAAATGCTGAACAAACTTAAAGCTACCCCATGCTTAGCTTTGGCAATGCTCAACGCTGAAGGAATTCCTGCTGCATGTGAGGGAGAGCTAAACTCCCTACTAGGGATGATGCTAATAAGGAAATTCTTTGACAAACCCGCTTTTATGGGTAATATAGCAGATTACGGTGAAAGTCATATAATACTGACTCATTGTACTGCACCTTTGATAAGCGACTACATTCTTAGATCTCACTTTGAAAGTGGAAAAGGTGTTGGAGTGGCTGTAGGCCTTCCCAAAGGAAAGGCATCACTCTTGAAGATTAGGGGCAGAAAGGCTGTGGTGGCAGGTGTCGAGGTGGTAGAGCAAGAAAGGAGCGAACACAGGTGCAGGACGCAGATGAAGCTCAAAATCGAGGAGGCAAAAGACTTTATTGATGGAACTCTTGGAAATCATCATCTCTTAGCTTATGTGGACAGTGAGGAACTTGCTGACCTGTTGAGTGAACTCGGCTTTGAAGTCATGCTTTACTGATTTTCTACTTTTTCTAGCTAAAGGTTTATTAGTCTTTATCCATTATTTTAAAAGCGGTGGTTGTATGGAATTCAATGAAAGAGAAAAGAGAGTGCTTATGTATATTTTAGACAAGATAATCGAATTTGTGGTAATAACATCCGCAGTTGCAATTGGCTTTATAATAGCCTCAGGTTTCGTTGCTAAGCAGATAGCCCAAGCTCTCGGAGGATGAAATAATGAAGAGGAATGCCCAGGCGGCTATAGAGTACTTGATGATGATAGCCATTGTCATCATTATAGTGTTTATTGTAGTCCGGCTCGTTAGAAAAACCGTCCTAAATGCCGCTCAGAACATCCAAAACCTGACTCAATCAATAATTAAGGAACTGCAAAAAACAAAAGAAGAAGTCAGCCCATGAGCTTTTTCCCAAAAAGCCTAAGCCCTATGGCAACTATTACTCCAACTGCAACCGGGACTACATGAAGGCTTGCTGCAGCAATGCCTATTGCTCCAATAACTGCTCTTATCTCTTTTCTAAGGTTTTTCTGGAACCAGCCGGTGAGTGAGACTGCCAGGAGATACATGAC
>JAGGWM010000077.1 GCA_021157445.1 Thermococcus sp.
CGTACTTTTCACTGTCTTTTTCTGCAACACTGATACCGTGTTTGGCAAGATGTTCCGGAACGCTCTCGATATCAACATATTTTCCGCATTTTTCACACTTGTAGAACTGCCAGAAGACATAGTCTTGACCGTTCATCATGTTGTTTTTGAGGTGCCTGACTAAAAGTCCTCCCAAGTATTCGTAAAAATCTTCTTGAATGAGCTTTCCATCCCTTTCAAGGACTTTGAATCCACCCCAGACTATGTGGTCATGGATGTCCATTAATGTGGCCTTTAAGAACCTCTCCGAGAGTATGAAAGTGCCGTTCTTTATGTAGAAAGTTCCGTTATCGGGGAGGACTGCAATGTCTATTCCGTACTCCTCTTTTTCTCCACTCAATTTTTCTGCCTCTTCCCTGCTCCCTGCAAGTTTTATCCTAACCGGAAGCCTGCTCTTTCTGTGATAGCCAATTATCTTATCTTCATAAATATCCCAGTGGTAATCATCAAGCATTCTTATCTTCGAGTAAACTCCCTTTACCCTGTCACTTAGCTCGCTGTATTTCATTCACACCACCGTTAGAACCTCAACCTTAGGATTAATAAGTCTTCCCGGAAAAATTTAAAAAGGGTTGCAGAAGCGAAAAAATCTTTTAAAGCTTAAAGAAAAGAGAAAAGTGGAGTGATACAATGCTCCCCAAAGAAATAGAAGAGCTCCTAAAAGAGATGGGTGAAGAAAAAATCCATGGAGCATCCTACCTCGCGAAAATGGGAGCTAGGGCTTATATACTGCTCGCAGAGAGGTTTGAAGGAGAAGAACTCACCGAAAAGCTCAGGGAACTGGGAGTTGAAATTCTCAATGTGAACCCGACAATGGCATCCCTATACAATTTGGTAAGATTCATGCCGGTAACTCCAGAACCGGAGTTTGTTAAGGCAAAGGCTGAAGAATTCATAAAGTTGAGTGAAGAAGCAAAGCGAGAAATCGGAAATATTGGAAGCGAGCTGATCGATCAAAACGAGGTCATAATAACCCACTCCTATTCATCAACCGTTTTTGAGATATTAAGGAAAGCCAAAGAAAAGGAAAAGGCTTTCAAAGTAATCTTAACCGAAAGCGAGCCAGATTACGAGGGGCTATTTCTGGCAAAAAAGCTTGAAGAGCTTGAAATACCATTTGAGGTTATAACAGACGCTCAGCTCGGACTTTTTGCAAAGAAAGCAACTTTAGCTTTGGTGGGAGCTGATAATATAACCAAAGATGGCTACGTTTTCAACAAGGCTGGAACTTACCTGCTTGCACTTGCCTGTCAGGACAATGGAGTTCCCCTTTATGTCGCTGCCGAGAGCTTTAAGATCCATCCAGAGGCAAGAGCAGAGGAGGTTAAGATTACCGAGAGGAAATTCAAAAGGAATCATATAATAATACGGAACTACCTCTTTGATGCAACACCTTGGAAATACATAAGAGGAATAATCACAGAATTAGGCATTTTGGTGCCGCCAAAAGAAATTTAAATTAAAGGGCAGCCTCTATTAGGGCCCTCATATGAATTTCAGCACTGTCTAAAACCTTAATGCTTACATTTTTCTTTTGACAGCCTCGCCCCTCAAGGAGGAGATCAGCACAACCTCCTTCTCTTCTAGGGCATCCTCATCGTGGTTTTTTTGTTTCCAGAGGAAGGAGTTGCTTAAGACTTGTGCCACCTATAATCCCAATCTTCTTCATAGCATCACCAATGAAAAATAGGACAAGGGCTTATGAAAGTTTTTGTGAAAAAGAATTCTTCCATTTCCACCTCTAAGGTTTGCCATTTCCTATTTTTCTTACTTTCAATCTCTCAGGGCTCTTCTCTTCGGTAATCCACAAACGATAAACTGTAGAAGTGAAGCCTTCTTCTGGAGACTTCACAAGGTACATCTTTTCCTCAACGTTTTCCTCGAGCCTCGTCGAGGCTATTATTACATAATCACTCACTCCTGCAACCCAGCCGATAAACTTCTGGGAGACAACGTCCCTGTTTATTGGCAATATGAGTATCGAGTCTGGCATGTCCTTCGATCTCTGAGCAATCGTTTGAGTTAGCAATTTAAGGGTTTCAGGCTCCCCAAACATTAAAGCGATACCGTCGAGAGTGTTAATGAGCCTTATAATTCTCCTACCCCGTGTTAGAGGTCTAATATTCTCCGCATAGATCAGATCTATCTTTGGGTTTATTAGCTCAGGCGACACGGAGTCGAGATAGAATACATTTTTCTTATCACACCTAACATTGTACTTTGAGCCAAAAACATCAACCACGGCAAGGTTATCATTTGAAAGCTCCTTTTCAATATCCAATCCCACATGTTTTGCAGCCCTGCACAGATTTTGAAAAGGAAAATTATAGTTAGATATTATCCCAAAGCTTCCCCGGAGAAGTTCTTTTTTGAGTACTGCAAAGCTCAACATCCATGCAGATGAATAAGCATCATATACTATGGTTAAGATAGACCCTGCAGGTATGCTCTCGCGAAAAATACTTCCCATAATCCCGTGTTTGCTCTTTGGGGTCACCGTTCTCACCCCATCTATAATAACATTATGTTACTATAGTTCGATCTTTAAAAAATTTTCGCACAGCAGGTACTTCAAAGAAACGCTTAAATATTTTGGAGAAAAGTCTATCAAGGGGGATAGAAATGAGCAGAACGGGAATTGATTACTTCGATGACTACATTCTTAAAGACGGCTTTCCAGAGGGATCTTTAATCTTGGTAGCTGGGGAACCGGGAGCTGGAAAAACCATATTCTCGGCCACGTTCATATATAATGGAGCCAAGAAGTTTGGAGAAAAAGGTATTTACATCTCACTTGCAGAAACCAAAGGGGAGTTTTACGAGTCAATGAGGCAGCTGGGAATGGATTTCGAGGAGCTTGAAAACAAGGGGCTCTTTAAGTTCATAGACCTCGTCACAGTTGGCAAGGAAACCATAGAGAAGGAGATAGAGCTTTTGATGGAAGAAATAGCAAAGTTTCAGCCAAAAAGGATTGTTATTGATTCTATAAGCGTTTTTGCTCAGATTTTAGGTACTGAAAGGACAAGAATATTCCTTCACACAATGCTCGGGAGATTCATAAAGGCTTACAACTCAACCGCTCTCTTAATTGCCGAAAAACCAATGGGGGCCGAAAAAATAGGGTATGGTGTCGAGGAGTTCGTGGTCGATGGTGTTGTCATACTCAGATACGAGTCCTTTGGAGAGGTCACGAGAAGAGTAATGGAAATTCCAAAAATGAGAAGGAGAAGCGTTGAAAAGCCCCATTACGAGTACGTGATAACTCAAAATGGAATTGAATTCTTAGCAGTTCCCGAACTCAAGAGAGAAGAGATAGAGTACACGGTAGAAAAAATTACAACAGGTGTAGACAAGCTCGATAGAATGCTCGATGGAGGAGTCTACAGAGGATCGAATGTTTTACTTGTTGGCATGACAGGAACCGGAAAAACAACCTTCTCCCTGCACTTTGCCATAGCCAATGCACTACAGGGAAGAAAAGCCATTTATATTTCCTTTGAAGAACCAATGGATCAGATAATAAGGGCTGCCAAAAACTATGGCATGCCAATAGAAGAAGCCCTGAAAGATAATCTCAAGATCTTTACTTGGGTTCCAGAGAGCAGAACCCCGGTGTACACCTTCCTGAAAATTAAGGAGATAATAGAAAAGCTCAAACCAGAGGTCCTCGTGATAGATAGTTTAACCTCCTTAAGGCAGCATATGGAAGAGAAAGAACTTGCAAAAATGCTTAGGTATCTTAATTTATTGACAAAGGTAAACAGGGTGACCACATACTTTACGTTAAACGAAGAAACCAATTTTGAAGTGGTGCCGTTTACGGGAGCGAGCACTATGGTGGATGTTATAATAGGGCTTAAGTACCAAACAAGGAACGGAAACATAGAACGAAAAATTGCAATTGTAAAATCGAGAGCATCAAATCACTCAAGAAAGATACACAGATACGAAATCACCAATAGGGGGGTGGAGATTTATGAATAAAGGTGAAGAGATTTTGGTCAAAGCAATCTCTGCAGCCCTTAGGGAAGTAGCTTCAGGGCTGGAGTCGGTTTTAGAGGCCCACCTTAAGGCTACTCTGAACAAAGGCCTTGAGGTCGCATATGAAAACCCAAAGGAGTTCAAAGACGCCGTTTCAAAGCTTTTTGGAGAATACAGTGCCCGGTTACTGGAGATGGTAATCATAAACAAGCTTAAGGGCCGTCTTGGAGAGGGAGAAGAAATCAGTTCTTTGGAGGAGCTGGTGGAGCAGATAAGGAAGATTTACGGTGAATGAAAATGAATCCTCTTGAGCTAATAACCTTATCATCAAAAAGGATAACCCCAACGGTTCTCAACTATCAAATAGGGAGCGATATCGAAAGCGTGCTTTATCATCTAATAAAAAGGCTAAGAGGAGAGTACGAAGAGTTTGTAATAATCTCTTTTCAGGACGCATACACTTCCATCTCAAAGTATCTGAAGTCGATATACAAAGATGCCCCAGAGGTCTTTAAAGACACATATCTGGTCTCCGTAAACCCCTTTCTTGAAGAAGAACTAAACCCAGATCTTCCTGTCAAGACAAAAGATGCGGAGATTATTACTGGCAGGATTAGAGTAGCGTTGGGCACAAAAAGCAATACCCTATTCCTTGTTTTAGGTCTTGACCTCTATGGAGTCAAATACCCAGAAGAACTTGTCATAATCATTCCAGCACTCATTAGGCTTCTCTCAAAGGGCGAAAATAACAACCTCCTCATACCCTTCAACATCAAAATATTCCCAGAAAACATCGTGGAAATAGTAAACAGCTTCGCTCTCAATCTCTTCAAGTTCGGGGTGGAAGTTAAGAGAGGAGAAATCAAAAGGAAGCTCACGATAATTAGAAGTCCTTTTGTCGAGTACAACCTGAGGTCATGGTATTACATGATTGCCCCCAGCAAAATTGTTTTCTTATCTGCCTCCATGGAGGTTTAATTTTTACCTCAAATTCTCTACGATCTTGTCCCAAATCTTCTCCGCAAGCTCTCTCTTGCTCATGAGCGGGAGCTTTTCATAGCCTTCCTTGGTGACCCAGTAAACTTCGTTTACTTCACTCTCAAATGCTATTTCTCCTCTATTCGCTATAACCACATCGCTCTTTGCCTTCTCTATTTGCTCCTTCGCTTGCTCAATTAACTCTTCTTCGCCAACTCCATACTCTGCCTTGAATCCCACCAAGAAGACATCGGGCTGGATCTCCTTGACCCTCTGAATTATCTTCGGTGTTGGAACGAGCTCAAGGAGCAAAGTTTGGCCGCTCTTTATCTTTTTCCCTGCTTTCTCTTTGGGGGCAAAGTCACTCACCGCTGCAGCTAAAACCACAATATCATATTTTTTGCTTGAGAGCTCCCGTTCTATTGCTTCAAACATCTCTTCAACTGTCTCTACCTCCATCTGCTTCTCCACAAAGCTCGGCACACTTCCTCTGGTTTTTATCAAAGTGACCTCAGCTCCTCTGAACTCTGCCTCCTCCGCTAATGCTACTCCCATTTTTCCGCTACTCCTGTTTGTTATGAACCTTATTGGGTCAATGTATTCTCTCGTTGCCCCAGCAGTTACGAGGACTCTCTTTCCAGCCAGATCCTTCCTGTGGAGCTTTTTAATTACGCGATAAACAATCTCCTCAACGCTTGCCACCTTTGCCTTTCCTTCCTCGAATCTAGGGCCAATAAACTCAACCCCAAGCTTTTTGAGCTTCTCTATGTTCTCCTTAACTATTGGGTGCTCATACATTGTCGAGTGCATCGCCGGAGCAATCATTATAGGCGTGTGGGCAAAAGCCGTTGTTACAACCGTTGTCACAGGTGTATCGTCAATTCCACAGGCGATCTTTGAGATGGTATTTGCCGTTGCTGGGCAGACTAAAACCAAATCCGCTTTGTTTTCGTGCTCTCCAGCCAGTTCAACATGCTCAACAAAGCCCGTAATCTCTGTGACCACTTTATTTCCGGTGGCAAATTCCATAGCATAGGGATGGATTATTTTCTGAGCATTTTCACTCATAACGGCATGAACTTCGGCTCCGTGTCTTATGAGCTCTCTTGCAAGCTTTACACACTCAACAGCCGCTATGCGGCTGTTGAGTGTGTAAAGCTTGCAAGAG
>JAGGWM010000169.1 GCA_021157445.1 Thermococcus sp.
AGATTTTACCTCCAGGAAACGGCGAGATTGTGGAGGTGGTTGAATGATAAATCTCTACGCAATAGCTCAGAGAGACCTTGCAAAGGATTTGCTCTTTGAGATTGATGATGAAGTGGTAACGTTCTCTGTAAAGGGGGTTATGATAGCAAAAACAAACTCAAAGGGCTACAACTTTTCTTTTATTGAAATCACGGACAATGAGTTCGTGCTGGCAGTTCAGATGAAAGGGTATGTAATTTACCTAGGCTTAGAGAGCGATGAAGTAATCGATGAAGATGCTTATCCGGAACTTGTGAGGGCATTGATAAATCACCTTCTGCCAGGCCTCCACACCCTTATTAGAGAGGCTGAGAAAAGCTATAATGGAAAAGCCGATTTGCTTTTAGACGACAATATGAGCCCAGAAATGAAGGAGTTCTTTTATGAACTGCTCCTTAAACATAAGAGGGGATTAACAACACACGAACAGGTAGACATTGCGTAGCAAAGGTTTTAAAGAATTCTCATAAGGGAAGAACCATGAGAAAAACCAAGTATTACTCATATGCAGTTGGAGAGCTCTCAAAGGGATGCAAACTGTGTGTTCAGGGTGCAAAGCTAGTACTCTTTACAACCGGAGCATGCCCCAGAGATTGTTTTTACTGCCCCCTAAGCCCCTGGAGAAGGGAAGACGTCAGCTACGCAAATGAAAGGCCCATAAAAAACCTTAATGACATAATAGAGGAGGTTAAAATCCAAGATGCATTGGGCGCAGGAGTTACTGGCGGAGATCCGCTTTCGAGAATAGAGAGAACCGTGGAGTACATAAAAGTCCTAAAAGAGAACTTCGGCGAGAAGTTCCACATCCATCTTTACACTACCGGAGTTTTGGCTACAAAGGAGAACCTTGAAAAGCTTTATTCAGCCGGTTTAGATGAAATACGCTTCCATCCGGATATTTTTAATCCCAACTCAAAGCTTCTCCAAAAAGAGCTTGAGAACATAAAAGGAGCTTTTGATTTTGACTGGGATGTAGGCGGAGAAGTGCCAAGCGTTCCCGGAGGGGAAGAAAGGATCAAGTGGTTCGCTGAATTTTTGGATTCCTATGGGGCAAAGTTCCTCAACATAAATGAACTTGAGTTTAGTGAGACCAATTTAGATGCCCTCCTATCCAGAGGTCTCAAAACGGTGAGCAACGAGAGTTCAGCAATAGCTAGGAGCCTTGAGCTAGGCCTGAAGATTCTTGAGTGGGGAGAAGAAAACACATCTTTGAATTACCACCTATGCACAGCCAAACTTAAAGACGCTGTACAGCTGAGAAACAGACTCAAGAGGATGGCAAAAAACGTTGCTAAACCATACATGGAAATCACCGAAGAAGGAACCTTAAGATTCGGAATTGCAGAATATGAAGACTTAATGGAGCTGTACAGTTTACTTGTAAATGAAGCGGAAGTTCCGGAAGAATGGCTCTACATAAATGTGGAAAAGAAAAGAATTGAAATGCCCATAGAAGTCGCAGAGGAGCTTGCTGATGCAATAGAAGGGAATGTGAAGTTCTACATAGTCGAGGAATATCCAACATGGGATAGGATAGAGGTTGAGAGGATGCCACTCCCTTAATCCTTGAGAATGAGTTTAGCGAGCGGCTTGGCTGGGAATTTATTTCCTTGCTTCTTCTTTAAGGATTCCATGAGCGAGAAAGGTCGAAAGCTAATGATCCCTACCCTAATACTCATCGTTGTTAGCCAGCTATGAGTTGCCTTAAGACTGCTTGTGGATAACCTTTAAATATTTCGTGCATGCATGCACTTATGGGTGATAGGTTTGGGCAAAACGATAACCATAGCTGATGACGTTTACAACGAGCTCGTCAAGATGAAAGGCAACAAGAGCTTCTCGGAACTGCTGAGAGAGCTTATAGGCAAGAAAAAGAAAGGAAATCTCGACGTCTTGATGATTGCTTTTGGAACGAGAACCCCCGAAGAAGTTGAAGAGCTTAAAAAGGAGCTGAAGGAGGTCGAGGAATGGCTAAACTCCTGGACACCAGCGTGGTAATCGAGCTCTTTGGTGGAAACAGAAAGGTAATTGAGGAGCTTTACAAAGAGGGAGACAAAGAATATTATTTGCCAGTGATTGCTCTTTTTGAGCTTCACTGTGGTCACCTGAAAGAACGGGAAGAGCTTATGCTTGAGATGATGCCCCATGTGGATTTTGACAGGAACTCTGCTAAAGTGGCCGGTGCAATTTTCAGGGACATGAAGAAAAAGGGAAAACGGTCGCCACTGAAGGATCTTTTAATAGCTTCAACTGCAATAGCACACAACGCAGAGCTCTGCACCTGCGATAGTGATTTTGAAAGGTTCAAAGAATACGGGCTGAAGGTAAAAATTCTGAAGAAATGAACTTTTGTATTTGTTTTTTTGCTCTTTTTACTTTGCCTTGTTTTCTATAACCAACCGGTCAGGTGGGGACCATAAAATGTAAGAGATACACAAACAGGAGGTCATTTTCATAGTTGGGAAAATCAAAAAAGAAATATAGATCAAACTTTCTCAATCCCTATCTTTGCCTCCACTTCTGGCCACTCAACTACGTAGCCCTTTGGTTCTCCAAACTTAACTTCGACAGCCCTTGTTTCTCCCTTTATATAATCAAGCATCTCTTTGAGAAGTTCTTTGTTTTCCTCGGTTGTCTCAATGTAGACCACTATTCTGTCATTGACGTCCAAGTCGAGATGCTTTCTCATCTCCTGTATCCTTCTGACGAATTCCCTTGCAAGTCCCTCCATCATGAGTTCCCTTGTAAGTGTTTTGTCAACAAAGACCTTGCCGTGGTCAAATTCCTCTCCAACAAGGAAGTCCGGAAGTTCTTCCTCCACCACTATGTGCTCCCTCTCGATTGTAAACTCCTTGCTCTCTATCTCCACCTTGAGCTTTCCTTGCATAAGTTTCTCGTAAAGCTCCCTGTCGTTCTGCTCCTCAATCCACTTTGCAATTAGCTTTGCATCTCCCTTGAAGTGCGGCCCAAGCTTGGCAAAGTTTGGCTTCACTCTTATTTCCCTCTCAACCCGGGCAATCTTTACTTCCTTCGCATTTAATTGGTCTCTGAGAAGGCGGTTAAGTTTCTCAACGGCTTTCTTTGTCATTTCATCCTCGGTCTCTATAAGTATCTGCCTAACTGGATAACGGAGCTTTATCTTTGCCCTCTGTCTTGCCGCAGAACCGGCCTCTACTATTCTCCTCACTATCTCCATTTCCTTCTCGAGCTCTTCATCTATCCATGCTTCGTCTTTCTTGGGCCAGTCTTCGAGGTGGATGCTCTCCTTTCCGCTGAATGGTCTTATGAGATTTTGGTAGATCTCTTCGGTGATATAGGGCGTAAATGGTGCCATTAACCTAAGCAGGACGTCGAATACTTTCCACAATGTCCAGTAGGCGGCAAGTTTGTCTGGATCGTCCTTCTCAACCCAGAGTCTTTTTCTTATAAGTCTTACATACCACCTGCTTAGATCTTCCATTACAAAGTACTCTATTGCCCTCGTTGCCCTTGTGAGGTAAAAAGTCTCTATTCCCTCCTCTACAGCATCTATGAGGGTGTTTACTTTTGAAAGTATCCATTTGTCCTCTTCCCTAAATGGAAGCTCCCTTGGGTTGAGCTTTGTTGGATCAAAGTTGTCCAAGCTCATGTAGGTTGAAGCCAGTATGTAGACGTTCCACAAAATGTTGAGCATTCTTTTAACCTGCGCAAGGCCTTTCCAGCTGAACCTTAAGTTTTCCCAAGGAGTCGTTGCCCAGAGCATGTAGAACCTAAACGGGTCTCTTCCTTCTTTTTGAACAACTTCTTCAGGCCTTATTATGTTTCCAAGGCTCTTGCTCATTTTGTCGCCTTTTTCGTCCAATACATACCCATGCATTGCCACTTTCTTGTATGGAACGGTGCCAAATGCAACAACGCTTGCAGCTTGTTGGGAGTAGAACCACTTTGTAACCTGATCTTCTCCCTCCACTATGAAATCCGCTGGCCAGAGCCTTTCGAATAGATCCTTTCTTCTCGGGTAGTCCAGAGAAGCCCAGCTCGCTATTCCACTATCAAACCACACATCAAGGACGTCTTTGACTCTCTTCATGTCCCCTCCACATTTTGGACACTTCAGCACTACCGTATCAACCCATGGCTTGTGAAGATCTACCTCATGGAAGTCTTTTTCTATTGGCTCCTTGCTCATCTCTTTGAGCTCTTCAAAGGAGCCCACTACATGGACGTTGCCACACTCCTCACATACCCATATTGGCAATGGTATTCCCCAGTATCTTTGTCTTGAGATACACCAGTCCCCGCTGTTCATTACTCCGTTATCGTACCTTATCTTTACCCAATCCGGGTACCATGTGACGTTTTTGTCGTTTTCCTCTATTATCTTCTCCTTAACTTTGCTTATCTTGAGGAACCACTGGTCTGTAGCCCTGAATATTAGGGGCGTCTTACAGCGCCAGCAGTGTGGATATTTGTGCTCTATTGTGCCCGCTTTCGCAAGAAGACCTTTCTGCTTTAGATATTCAATTATCTCTGGGTCGGCATCTTTAACAAATTTGCCTTTCCACTTGCCTTCTACGTATCTTCCCTCGTCATCAAGGGGAGAGTATATCGGCAGACCGTACTGCTTTCCTATCTCGAAGTCCTCTTCACCATGTCCCGGGGCTGTGTGGACTAATCCGGTACCTTCACCAAGGGTTACGTGCTCTCCAAGTATTA
>JAGGWM010000030.1 GCA_021157445.1 Thermococcus sp.
ATGTTCTTGTTGTTATTGCTCTTTTCCAGAGTCCGGCTTTGGATGAGGGTATTGTGGAGAAAGTGGGAAAAATGCAGGAGTATGGGAAGCCGATAGTTTTTGTTGCTCCTGGTGGGGCTTACCCGGAAAAGATGGCGAGGAGGATAGAGAAAACTGGAGTGCCGGTTTTTGAAACCGTTGAAGACGGCGTTGATGCGGTATACGCCCTGGTGAAATACGGCCAGTATCTTGAGGATACCATGTAAACTTTTTAACATTTTTAGCCTTATATTATTCCTGAGGAGAGTTTCATGGAAGGAGTACTCCTACAAATCAGAAAGCTGCTGGCTCATAAGCGAATAGAAGAAGCCTATGCTCTTGCAGAGCAGATACCTGACTCCTACTGGAGAGGATATGCACTCAAATGGGTTGCTGAGAGCGTTGTTGTTAAGAATCCTAAAAGAGCCATAAAAATTGCAAAAAAGATAGAGATAGAGACGTTAAAAAGTGAAACTTTGTTGCTTCTTTCATATGAACTTGCGAAGTTAAGGAAGTTTAAAGAGGCAGTAGAGGCCGCGAAACTAATAAACAACAATTACCTTAGAAAAAAAGCGTTCAGGGGAATAAGTAACGCACTTGCGAGGGCAATAATAGAAAGTAGTGCAAAAGAAGTCAGATTAAGCGAGTTTAACCTTGGAGAAGAGGATATCCAGTATTTAATGCCCCTCCCTGGAAACATTAAGTATAAAGATGGGAAGTTTCTTATTGGTGCGGAGATCCACAGGATAAAGGGAGAAACAAAATTCCAAATTCTCACTTCTGAGAATTCTACAAAACGTAAGAGAGTCACGTTTGGGAAAAAAGAAGATCAAGATTTAAAAGGCGTTTCCACTTGCATTGAGAGGCTAATTCTCACCAACCAACTTCAAGAAGCAGAAAAACTTGCTAAAGGAGTTGACGATCCCTGTGCTTCCTACCTTTTAGAGGAAATTGGTATAACATACATTAACCATGGAAATATCGAAAAAGCGAAGGAGATTTTGGAGAGGTTAGGATGGGCAGACTATTTAGCAAGTGAGCTTGTAAAATTTTATTTAAGGAGAAATGAAGTTGAGAAAGCGAAGAAATATGCTCTTAGAATCTTTAATCCGGCACTTAAATTAAGCGCTGCCTATTCAATTCTGCTAATTGGTGGAATTGATGAAAAGTTCCTAAGTGAGCTGTTTAAGGATACAAGTCCTTACAAGCTCGGAAGACTTCTGAAATTTTTAGCCTTTGAGCTCCTTGAAGAGGCAAAGAAAAGAAATTCAAGCGACTTGCTGAGACTTTCCAAAAATATCTTTCTACTCGGAAAGAGGGAGCATCAGAAGATTCATTAGGGAAAACTTTATATTTTTATTTTCCAGTTTTAGATCATGCACGGTGATTGCTTTTGGCTTTGGTGAGTGTAACCTTAGTCCTTTTTTGGTTAACTTAGTTTTTGGAGGTGTTCTAAATGGAATTTGAGGTAACTCCATGGGAAGTGAAGGGTGTAGTAGACTACGACAAGCTTATCAAGGAATTTGGAACAACGCCGCTTACCGAGGAACTGCTGGAAAAGACCAAAGAGCTTACCAAAAGCGAACTTCCATTATATTTTAGGAGGAAATTCTTCTTTTCCCATAGGGACTACGATTTGGTTCTCAAAGACTACGAGAGCGGAAAAGGCTTTTTCCTCTATACCGGGAGAGGTCCGAGCGGGCCGATGCACATTGGGCATATAATCCCTTTTTTTGCAACAAAGTGGCTTCAGGAGAATTTTGGAGTTAACCTGTATGTTCAAATAACGGATGATGAAAAGTTCCTATTCAAACCTAACCTAACATTTGAGGACACTAAGAGATGGGCATATGAGAACATTCTTGATATCATTGCTGTTGGCTTTGATCCGGATAAGACGTTCATTTTCCAAGATAGTGAGTTCACTAAAATATATGAAATGGCAATTCCAATAGCAAAAAAGGTAACTTACTCCATGGCAAAAGCGGTTTTCGGATTCAATGAGCAGAGCAAAATCGGAATGATATTCTACCCGGCAATTCAAGCGGCCCCAACTTTCTTTGAGAAGAAGCGCTCTCTCATTCCCGCAGCAATAGATCAAGATCCCTACTGGAGAATACAGAGAGATTTTGCTGAAAGCCTAGGCTATTACAAAGCAGCGGCACTTCATTCAAAGTTCGTTCCCGGATTGATGGGTCTTGGTGGTAAAATGAGTGCCTCAAAACCAGAAACGGCTATTTACCTGACCGATGATCCAGAGGAAGCCGGCAAGAAAGTATGGAAATATGCTTTAACCGGAGGAAGGGCAACTGCAAAGGAGCAGCGTGAGAAAGGAGGGGAGCCAGAGAAGTGCGTGGTCTTTAAGTGGCTTGAGATATTCTTTGAGGAAGACGATAAAGCTCTGCTTGAGAGGTATCATGCATGCAGGAGCGGAGAGCTCTTGTGTGGTGAGTGCAAACGCTATCTCATAGGGAAGGTCCAGAACTTTTTGAAAGAGCATCAGAAGAGGAGAGAAGAAGCCAAAAAGCTCGTTGAGAAGTTTAAATACACCGGAGAGCTGGCAAGGGAGCAGTGGGACAAAGCAATTCCGGAGCCTTTGAAGAGGTGATCATTTTAGTTTTTTTAAATTAATTTTCGAGGCGATGAGTTTGCGTGTTAAAAGTAATTGCTCAGCACAAAGAGCACAAAACCTACAACAATTAACCCAAGGAGTATCACTATTGCACTCTCAAGTTTTGAGTACTCTCTAACTTCTCTACTCTGGCTGAGAAATTCTTTTTGTTTTGCTTTTGACATCATTTCAGAATCTTTAATAGTTTTTTGATCAGGAAAAGGACCGCGCATTGAGTCCACCTATCCATTTTCATGCTTGGTTGCTGCGTTAAGGTACATCTGAAAGTTTTTAAACGTTTGGATTTGGTTCAGCGTTTAACAATGAAAAATTTAACAGAAGAGAGAAAATTCATGTTTCTGACTTTCTAAAAATTAGAATGGAAAAGCCCACTAAGGAATTGAACAGATTTATAAGGGCTGACCTCCAATACAGTGTGGTGATCGTATGATTCGCTTACCCTTTAGAGACGGCTTTTATGAGGTTAAGCCGAGCAAAATAATCTGTCTCGGAAGAAATTATGCCGAACATGCCAGGGAACTTGGCCACGAAATTCCCAAAGAACCTGTAATTTTCCTCAAACCTCCTTCAGCTTTGATAGGCCCGGAACAAACCATAATCTTGCCAAGAAAAAGCAATCATGTTGATCATGAAGTGGAGCTTGCGGTCATTATAGGGAAGGGCGGTAAGAACATTCCAAGGGCGAAGGCCATGGATCATGTGCTTGGCTATACTATTCTTATGGACATAACCGCTCGAGATATTCAGTGGGAGGCAAAGAAAAAAGGCCTTCCGTGGACTGTTGCCAAGGGCTTTGACACCTTTGCGCCCATAGGGCCGAGAATAGTTGATAAGAGAGAAATAAACATTGACGACCTAGAAATCGGCTTAAAGGTTAATGGAGAAATAAGGCAGCTTTCAAGGACAAGCAAGATGATCTTCAAAATCGATGAGATAATAGAATACGTCTCAAGCATAATGACCCTTGAAAAAGGAGACATAATTGCAACCGGAACCCCTGAAGGAGTAGGTCCCTTAAGGCACGGCGATGTTGTTGAGGCTTGGATAGAGGGAATTGGGATTTTAAAGGAGGAAGTACTTGCTGAGCGTTCGATCCTCTGCTGATTTTTATTCTATCACATAACAGTGAACCATTAAGCCCCCATGTCCAATTAGACGATGGTGAATAACTTTGAATCCATTTTCTTCCAATGCATTCTCTATTGCCCTTTTTTCTGTGGTTAGGAAAACTCCCCTTTTTTCAAGGACTTTTGAGAGCTCGCTGAAAAACTTCATGTAAAGCTCTGGAATGGCGCTTTTGCGACCTATCTTCAACCCATAGGGGAGGTTGCTTATGGCAAAATCAACGCTTTCGAGATATTGAGAAAGCTTTGTCGCATCGCCATGGATGAACTCAATTCTATCAAGCACTCCAGCAGCGAGAGCATTCATTCTAGCACCCTTCAGATGCTTTTTGTACTTCTCGATACCAATGATTCTCCCTTTGTAATCCCTTAGGGCTAGCTCAATTAAAATCGTTCCGCTCCCACACATCGGATCTAAAACGCTTCCACCGTCGAGCTCTGCCAGTTCTATCATCGCATTGGCTATTGAGGCCTTCAAATGTGCTGGGTGGTCATAAACTCTCCAGGATCTTTTGTGGAGAGAGCTGTCACCGGTCGTGTCTATCCCGAGGAAGAAGACATCATCAATGACCTCGGCTCTGAAAATTACTGAAGGATGATCGAGATTCACTTTTGGCATTCCAAATTGCGAAAGTTTATCGTAGATGGCACTTCCAACGGTCTTTGCGATATCAACGCTTGTAAATTCATGTTCTCCCTTTCTAAAAGATCTTACGGCAAAGCTTTCGCTTATCTTCACATATTTTTCAACAGGGGAGCTGAGCACAAAGTCATAGATCTCCTTGAGGACTTTCTCTTTTTCTAATCTGCTTAGCTTTGTTGAAGAGATTTGAAGAATAACCCTGTGCAGAACCCTGGAGTTTTCATTCAAAAAGGAAGCTATCTCGAACTCTCTTTTCTTTCCTTTTTCATCGAGATAATAACTTTTCTCAATCTCAGCTATTATTCTCCCTTCAACTCCAAAGGGCCTCTCTTCTGCTTTTCCTCTTAGCCCAATCTTTTTAATAAGCGTCTCAACTTCCTTTTTTGCTATGTCCTCAATACCTTGTGAGGTCGTCAGTATAAACTTCATCCTGATCACTCCAGTATCGCTATTACGCCCTTCCATTTTCCTCCAAAGCATTCGCTTGCGATGACTTTCTTCCTGGTTATCTTTTCAAGGAACTTTATTGCGGAATCACACTTTTTAAATCCCGTTGCTATTCCCACTGTAACCCCCTCAATCTCTCTAAATCCAGCTCTTTTTTCGCTATCTGGGGTTAGCTTTTCTCTATATTTCCAGAGTATTCTTCGTGGATCCAGGAGATATTCTCTCTCGATTTCCTCGAGAACTTCTTCAAAGTCCCAGATAAAGGCCTCTTTTTTCTTTTTCTCTCTCCCAAAAAGGGTAAACCTTCCAGTTTGCCATTCCCTTAGAAAATAGCGGGCTGCTTCTTCCAGATTAACTTTGCCACCCCTTTCCAGAAGACCTTTCTTCTTGCCGATTGCTTCAAGAATTTGTTCTTCACTCTCAAGCTTTTTTATCCCATACTTCTCAGTAATGGCTTCTTTTCTGGTCTCTAAAATTCTTTTTATAAGTTTCAAAGCGGGCTTCACTGGCTCTTCAATCTTATCTGCAGGAAAGCCGCCTCTAATAACGAGTTCATCGAAATCATCAACCGGAACAACTCCAGGAGAATCAACTAGCCATATCTTTTTTGAAAGTTTAATAAGCTGCTTCCCTTTGGTATAACCAGGTATTGGTGCCGTTCCAACGGCGTGTTTACCTTTTAGCACGTTTATTATTGTGCTCTTTCCTACGTTGGGGTAGCCTACCAATACGACTTTCACCTTATCTTTCCCTTCTTCGAAGAGTTCCTTCGCGAGTCTCTTTATCTCCTTCCTTAGAATTCCAGTTCCCTTTCTCTCTCTCGCGCTGATGAATACTATCGGCACGTCTTTGTGTTTCTTTTTGTACTCTTCAGCCCACTCTTTTGGAACTAGATCGGCTTTGTTCATCACTATGAGGAGTTTTTTTCCTTCCTCTTGGACAAGTCGTTCTACTTTTGGGTTTCTTGTTCCAATGGGATCTCTGGCATCGACTACCTCTATTACAATGTCTCCCTCTTTAATCGCTTCCCTCACTATTCTCCATGCTTTCTTCTGCTTCATTTCTTACCACCGTTATTTCAAATATTACCGTCCCTCCGTCTGTATACGGAGGACCAGGATCGAGACACTGCACATACGCTTTTTCTCCTTTACCGAGACCTATATCCGAAGCCTTAACTCCTTTTCGCAGTGCCACTATGTATGGGAGGAAAGATGCAAATGCATGGGTGCAGATTGCATCGGTCTCTTCTAAATTGACTTTTGCCCCTTCTATAACTATCTTATCCCCCGCTGTAAATACTGGGCACTTCCCTTTAATCTCTATGGCCTTTATTATTAGTCTTTCCACCTCCACCACCAAAAGGTAAATAAGGAATAAAGCCTAAAATACTTACTAGGACTCTTAGTTTGATGAAGTTAAATATTATCCGGTGGTGCTAACCGTGGCGGAAGATATTGAGGAAAAAATACGGCGCTTGAGGGAGTTAGGTAGAGTTTCTGTTGAAGAAAAAGAAGAAAAAGTATCTGTTGCTCCTATTCCAAGACCTTCCCCTCCCAGAAGGCCTTCGAGATTGGGAAGGCTCAGGGAAAGGGAGAGACGTAAGAGGATTATTATAGGTACATCTATTATAGCTGTCATCCTCATTGCTGTTGTTGTAGGGGTATACATGACCTATCAAAATCGTGCTGCAAAACAGCTTCAAGAAGCCAAACTTGCAAAAATTAAAGAAGTTAACCAGTATTTCACTGGGGAGCTTGAGAATGATGCTATGAAAATCCAGTTAATAAATCAAATCAACCAAGCAAAAAGCATAGAGGAACTTGAAAAAATAGATGTTAAGGCAATAGCAGAACAAAGAAAAGCCCAATTGGAGCAGGAGCGTCTTCAGAAGGAACTCCAACAGGCAAGAGATATGAAACTATCGCAGATAGAGCAATCTTTTGAGCTCCTCCTTTCTCAGCCCCTTCCAGAAGACATAAAGAGTGAAGCCGTTCAGGCTCTAAACCAATTAAAAGAGAAAGTGAAATCCGCAAAGACAAAAGAGGAGGTATCTTTAATTGATCCCAATCCGTATCTTCTTGAGCTCTGGAGAGATTATTACTACTACCTCATAGATACTGCACCGACCCAAAAGGTAATCCTCAAGAAAGGCACGGAGAAGAGCATATACACAAAGGCAGAAGCAAAGTACGTGCTCAGTAAAGTGACAGACTTCACTGAACTGCTCCAATACACAATAGAGAAAGCTGAAATGGTTCAAGTTGCATTGGTTTTGCCAAGAGAGAATGTTAATGGTGCTTTCCTCTCATCAGGCGATAAGGTAAAGATATTTGCTCAAATAAATTCAACAACCGTTCAAAAGATAGCAGACGAAGGGTATGTAAACATGGTTCTCTTCCTAACAGATTCCGGTGTAATTGCAGTATCAGAGTCTCAACAGGAAACTAAAAAGATTGAGACTTCTTCACAAACTTCTTATTCTGATCAATACTCGGAAAGCTATGCTCCCGGAGACCAATCAATTTCTTATGAACAAAATAAAGGTGAAAGCCATTCCACAACCCAATCGAGTTCACAGACGATAAGTGCCTCTTACACTTACAATGTGGCATTAAACGAGATATTAAAGGCCATTGCAGCCAACAAGATTGCTGCAGCTGATGAAGTCAAGGAGCAGCTTTCAAGGTACAAGTGGAAGGTGTTTGACCTTGAGCAAAACACGGGATTATTGGCCACAGAGCCTACTGCTAAGGTCCTGGTCATAGTCGAAGTCCCGGCGGAATTTGTTGAGGATATCCTGAAATATAGAGATGCCCTCTACATAACAAAGATTGCTGGGTGACTGGAATGCTAAGGAAGATACTTCCACTCCTTTTCCTTGTTTTGTTAGTTTCAGGTTTGGTTAATGCACAAGAAAGTGTTAGCGCATCCGCCATGGTCGATTTAAACGTTACCTTGGTGAATGTAGGTCCGTTTTACAAGTTTGTTTCAATAAATCCTGATTATGAATACACTTTGCTTAGAAATGATAGCGAAATTAAAATTGTAAACAACCCGGGATTCTGGATTGCTCCGTATGAGACGCTCCAGGTAAATGTGAAGATTAATGAAACTTTATCTACAGGCGCGATTAGTGGAGTAGAAGGCTCAAACCTGTTTTACAGCCCTATTTACCCCCGGCTGATTCTCTATCCTCAGAAG
>JAGGWM010000206.1 GCA_021157445.1 Thermococcus sp.
ACCGAGACTGGATGCTCAACAACCTGAGCCATAAATCTCACCAAATACTATTGTATTACAATTGTATTTAAATCTTGCGAAGGACATGGCATTTGATTGAAAAAGGCCGCGACATAGTGTTGATAATGTATGGATCTCACTCAGCGTAGTTAGTTCTCCGTAGTTGGTTCTTCAAGTACAGATACTAGAGGACACCTTCAGGTTTTGGGCGAAGCGCATTTACCACTCTTCAAACTCGACATCATCAAAAATCCCCTCCCTCCCCCTTTCTTCACTCGGTTCATGCGCCCCACTTCCACAGGATTGCCCTGTCGAACCTTGTATCCACTTCGACCGGCTTGTAGCCGGCGTTTACCTCCATATGATTAATTTCCTCAAAAGTTTCCCTGCTAACTTCATATACTTCAACCTTTAGCCTTCTTTTGCCTTTGACTGCATAGGGGAGAACGTCAACGTAAAGGTCGTAACCCTCGATCCACTCCTCACCGAGGAATTTGTCATCTCTTAAATAACCATGCAGCGGTTTACCCTTCCTAAGAGTGCTGTAAACTGCAATCTTCATCACCACCCCTCACAATCGTCATTTACTTTCTCTCCTTAAACTTTCCAGCTTTCTCCATTTTGACTTTCTTCACTTGGGGCTGCTAGTCATTTATCTTCGTTCTTGCCCTTTTTAGGGCACCAGACTCAATTAGGACAAAAAAATTAAAAATCAGCTGAAGCTCGCAAAGCCTATCTCATACAGCTGGCGGAGCATGCGGAGAACTTTTCTAGCTGCATGCTTGAAGCGGAATTTCTCCTTTTCGGTTTCCCAGTTTTTGAGAATTTCAATGACCTCCTTTCTTCCAAGTTCTTGGACGTTGATTCCTGCATTCTCTGAAAGGCAAAGCTCCAAAACCACCTTTAGGGGTTCTTCAAGCTTCTTTCTGTTTCCGTGGAACTTGGGAAGGACTTTCATGAGCAGTGCTAGGTCAAAAATTTCATTCTCACTTTCAAATTCAACAATGCCATTATCCCAGCTTTCTTTGGCGTTCTTGAAAAACAAAGCAATCTCATCAACTACTCTGTAGCCGAAGTGCAGGTCATAGGGTTCAAGAGCTTTGTTGAGTTGGTTGAGGATTTCCCAGTACTTTCCGTTTTCGGCATTTTTGAGCCTTTCGAGGGCTTTTTCTATATCCCCTTTCTCTTGGCTATCCTTTTCTCTCTTGTAAACTGCAAGGAACTTTCCATTTCTCCTCAGGTCGTCCAGGACTTTTCTTCTTAGCTCCTCACGTTCCCCTTCAGATAACTTAGTTTCCTCTGGGGGATAGTTTTCTAAGTCAACATCGTGGAACTCTATCGTAAAAGCTCTATCGAGAACCTTCGGGCTGAATGAGTATGTGGTCTCATCCATGTTCACGGTTCCGACTATATAGAGGTTCGGCGGGAGTTTGAGCTCCTTAGGTATGCCTTGGAATGTCTCAACGGCATCATTGTCGTGGAGTTTTATGCTCTCTTTTGTGAAGCCGTTCTCATCTCTTCCGCTCTCAAGGACGCTTAGGAAGTCGGCGAAGTAGTATTCAACGTGGGCGAGGTTCATTTCGTCGAGGATGATGAGGTAGGGTCGAGCAAATTCTGTTTTTGCTACCGTGGTTATTATCTCTGTTTTGTTTGGGAACTTTTTGTATTCTCTGTCTTGAATCTCAAAAATAGTTTGTCTAGGCAAAGTTGCATTCGCCTTAAATTTTGCCAACCAGAGTACCTTTCGCCTGTGTTTTTGAGGATTTCCATCTTGGGGAGATGCCTCATAATAATAAGGGCTAATTATCACGCCAAAAGCAAATGTATACTCCTTTGTATTCTCATCCCGTGCTATAGGCATCACTACGGTGTCACCAATGCTAATATCTTTTAGAAAAGTCAGAGTCTGTCCTTGTTTATCGATAAAACCCTTTTCGTCTCTTAGAGTTGGTATTTTTTCTAGTTCTTCTGGGGACATTTGTCTTAAATCTCCAAGTTCATACCATCCTATCGAAATGTGGCCATTTCTTAGTGCTATTTCTGCATATTGAGTTGGATTTCCTGGCTCTCCGCATAGAATAACCCACATTCTTTTTTTGGTGAGGTATTCCTTTGAAAGATAAAATTCTTTAACTGCATTTAACAACAATTCTAGAAGTGAAGTCTTGTGATACTCGCCTGTTAGGGGATTGTAATAGCCAAGCAATGGTTTTGAATCTCTCCAATCCGGGCGAACAGAGAGAAACAGGAAATTATCCTTTGACTGGTCAAGGAGCTCTGCTAACTCTTGGACTATTTTTGTTTTTCCCGTTCCAGTGAGACCGGAGAGAATCACGAAGCCTTTGGTTTTTAGGGCAGTGTAGAACTGGGCGATAAGGTGTGTTGGGTATAAATATCCTCTCGACATTAAATACTCTGACAAGGTTATGTTTTGACTTTGGTTATTTGCATCTGTATTAGCTGAGGTGATAGATTCTAAAGGTTCGTCGGAAAATCTGCTCAGGTAATATGCTGCTTCGATAGCTGTTTCAATATTTAATTCCTTCTTCACACTGTTTATGACTTTTATAAATTCCACAAAGCCCTCTATATCCCACTCTCCTCCTACTACTCTCTTGAAGTTAATCTTATTTATTATATCCCCCGATAATGTATTGGAGTTGATTGGCATAAAGAATTCGGGATTAACTACTGCCATCCACGTGCTACAGGTTGCAATTCCAACTCTCCTGACATCTTGGTTTTCTTTAATTTCCGTTAATAACTCTTTAATTTTTTCAAGATTTCCCTCTAGGTTTTCTGCATTCGTATCTTTGGCTATTTTGAGCAGATCTCTAAAAAGTCTATTATTAAAGATCTTAACAGCATCTTCTAAGTTCTTTGGGAACCAGAATTGATACATTTGTTTCTGTGGAATTTCGTCACAGAGATTTTTGAGTTCCTCGATATCACTTTTTGTTAATCCTTCTTTTTGCAGAATATTGCGCATTTTTTCCATTGTTTCAAGAGTCACATCTTTTATGGCTTCCCAATCTTTTTGGTGCTTTTTCTTTTGAGCTTTTAAAATATCTTTTAGGACAGAAATGTTTAACTGAGTAGGTATTCTTGTAAGTATTTTTGAGAGAATATCTTCTGGACACTCTTTACAATATGTTAAAGTTGAACTAAGGTTCTCACATGAGCAATTCATTCTTAATGTCTTAGTTACATCCACATCTAGTGTCTTATCTATCTTCCCTAAAATTTTGATCAAAGTTGTATTTGGAAATGTAGTGACGCCCCTTTTAGTGAAGATTACCGGACGTGGAATCCCTAATAGCCTGTAGTTTTTTAAAGTCTCATCATATGGATCCTCAATTGTGTCTGAAGTTATTCCAATGTAATACTTTCTCTCTTTTTGGACTTCGAAGATGATATAATCTCCCCTCTTGGGAAATACCCGATCTTTTTTGCCCTCCGGAAATTTCCAAAATCTTATCTTTTCTTTTTCTCCTTCCTTGACTATAAAGTCTTCCAATTCTAGGAATTTTTCTTTCAATTTTCCTTTAAGTTCATGGCTTAATTCTGTCCCTTCTTCAACTATTTTCTTAAAGTTTTCTTCCATGTCATTCCCAGCTACTCTCACAATCCAAACAGTCCCGTTACTCATTTTCAACTACCTCCGGCACAAACTTTAGATATCCAACACCCCTATAAATTCCAGTTAAAATTTCCTCTAAGTTGAATTCCTCAATCTTCCCCCTCTTAACATCAAAAAACACGCTCTTTTGCCCGGGGTAAAGGACTACGGCAAACCTAGCATTTAAAGCATCTCTGTACGTGTGCATCTTGTAGATGTCCTCAAGCTTTGCCCATGTTTGAAGGGTGGGCTCTCTTTCCATTTTCTTATCCTCTTCTGCGAACTTGTTAGCATCAACTACATCAAGCTTGAACTTTGCGTCAAAGACTCCGATGAGCTTCGTTCTTTTTTGCTCGGGATTCCCTGTAAAAAGCGAGAAGTCCGGCCTCAGCGTCACAGAGTAGCTCCACTTCTGCGGAGTCAGCCGTTTGTTGTAGTAGAGCCTCCAGCCGTTGTCAAATTGGGCGTAAACATCTCCACTTTCGGAGAGTTCGCCCGCAGGTATGATGATGAGTTTAAGCCTTTCTCTTCCGAGAAACTCTCCGAGTTCCTCCACAAGCTTGAAGAAGCACCAATACTCGTATAGCGTGGCAATGTCCTTGTTATCAATAGCTTTCTGAAGCTCTCCGAAGAAAGGAACATAAGCCGTGAACTCCCGGTAAAGTTCCAAAAGCTCTCTATAGCCATCTCCTTTAAGGAGGGCCTGGGAAGTGTATGGAAACATCTCCATCTCGCCAACATCGCTCCAAATCGGATCGCTTCCTATGAATTCAAGCTCTTCAAGGAGCTCTCTAATAGGTTTAGTGTTACATTTGGAACTTTCTCCAAAGGTCTCAAGCACGCGCTCGCTCCATTCAATCAGCAAGCTAAGGAAATACTTAGCAAAACGGTTTTCCGGAGTGTCAAAGCTCTCGTATTTTTGAAAACTGAGAACTTTAGTAGGGACATAACCATTGAGGTATTCCGCTATTAGAACGCCCTTGCCAGCGGGAGCCAGGTGTTCGGGGTGCTGGACGATGGAAAGCATGGTTTCGGGGGTTATCTCATCAATCTCATCCGGCCTTAGCCACTCCTCTTCAACCACCAGTTTGCGCTTGATTTTCCTCAATGCGGTTTCAAAAGCCTCTATGATGCGCTCTTTGTTGGAGCGAAGGTAGTGATAAGCGAAGAGTTCGTTCATGGGCTCATCGCTTTCTTTGACAGTAAATGCAGTGGGGGACTTTATTGAGAAATTAAGTTGGGAGGAGATACGGGTTATGTCGTCCGTTAGGACACGAGTCAGGATATTGAATCTTTCAATTAGTTTTTCTACAGCTTTTTCCCTCTCTTTGATATCTTCTATTTTGCTGAGGTCTATAACCCCCCAGTATTCGGAGGCAATCTTTCCAAACTTCTCAGAAAGCACAATAAGGGGAAATTCGCGCCTTTTTCCATGCGAATCTTCAATAATCAGCCTTGACTTTCCGATGTAGTTTTTGAAGGTGAATGTAAAAGTGTCCTTGTTAATGCCACTTCTCTGAATGTCCTCCAGTCCGGGAATAATAACCTTGGCTCCATTGGCATCTATCTCGTAGGTCTTCCACTCGAAGAGTACTATCTCGCCACTTTCTCGTAGAAAAGCCCAACAGCTACCCTCAACACTTCCCAGCTGAAATGGAAGGTTTAGATTTCTTTCTTCATTTTTCTTCTCAATGCACATAATAACCAATGAACTGCACCAAAAGTTACTAAGCCCCAGAGTTAATAAGCATTTCGGAAAAGAAAGGCATCAAAGCCCCCATATTTCTTTTCCAACTTCCTCCAACGTTTTCCGTGTTCTTCACCAATTAGGAATTGCAATACTATCTTTGTTTATTTCACACCCGTAGAGTCTCTCTTGGACTTTTGCAGAATACCAAGGGACATGGGTCAAAACGCCAATAATAGGTATTTTCTATAATTCTTAAAAAAGATGAAAGGCAATCTTTAAATAC
>JAGGWM010000141.1 GCA_021157445.1 Thermococcus sp.
GGGGATAAGAGAGCATACTACACAGCAATAAAAAACATTCGAGAATGGAGAAAAGAAGCGTACTACAAGAAAATAGAAGAAGACATAAGGCAAACCAGGGAAAACCTTTTGAGAGCGTTAAAGGAGATAGAGAATGACGAAAGCGAAGAGGCGAAAAAAATTAGACAGAGAATAGAATTTGCTCTTCAAAGAAATGCCACCACAGAGAAAATTATAAACATTTTTTTGAAGCATGAAGATGAGGAAGTCCTAAAAATGCTCTTGGAGTGCCTTGAAGAAAAGCTAAACAGTAAAAACCCTTAAAAACAAGCTCAGGTTAATTGAGGCGGTGGTTAAATGAACGAACTAGCTGAAGCTTTGTGGTACATTCTACCGGCATATTTTGCAAACGCCTCTCCGGTAGTCTTCAAAGGCAAGACACCAATGGACTTTGGAAAGAAGTTTATTGACGGAAAGAGAATCCTTGGCGATGGGAAAACTTGGAGGGGCTTTTTTGGGGGCCTATTTACCGGGATTTTGATAGGGATTATTCAGTATCAAATCAAGCCAGATTTTTATGGCTCGTTCTCAGCTGCCCTAAAGCTAAGCGTTGCACTTTCTTTTGGGGCTCTTCTTGGAGATCTGATAGGAAGTTTTGTTAAGAGAAGAATAGGCATGGATAGAGGATATCCAGCAGTTGGCCTTGACCAATGGGGCTTTCTAGTTTCTGCGCTGGTTTTAGCATATCCAATAAAAACCATCACGACGGGACAAGTATTGTTCCTCTTGGTTGTAACTCCATTCATTCATTGGGGAGCGAATGTTCTCGCATATAAGCTAAAGTGGAAAAGCGTTCCTTGGTAAGTTCATTAGCCATAACAAACCTTTTATACTATACAATCAAGTAATTTTGGATGGTGAGACAATGAGGATAAAAGTGAGGTATTTTGCCCGCTTTAGGGAGCTTACCGGGACAGGAGAAGAGAAAATCGAGCTTCCAGAAGGGAGCAAGGTAAGAGACCTTATTGAAAAGATAAAAGAGCTTCATCCGAAGTTTAAAGATGAGATTTTTGGTGAAGACTACGACGACAATGCAGATGTAAATATATCAAGAAATGGCAGATATGCTTCTTTCGAGGAGGAATTAGAAGACGGAGATATTGTCGCATTATTCCCTCCAACAAGCGGTGGATGATAATGTTAACGGAGAAAGAGCTGGAAAGATATGACAGACAAATCAGAATCTTCGGCATTGAGGGACAAAAAAAGCTTAAGAAAAGCAAAGTAGCCGTTGTGGGTGTTGGCGGCTTAGGAAGTCCAGTGGCGTATTATTTGGCCGCTGCAGGAGTAAACCTCTTGCTTATAGATGAGCAACTCCCAGAGCTGAGCAATTTAAACAGACAAATTCTCCATTGGGAAGATGATTTAGGCAAAAATCCAAAGCCAATATCCGCAAAATGGAAGCTCGAGCACTTTAATTCAGATATCAAAATAGATACCTTTGCAGGAAGGCTTACAAGAGAGAACATAAGAGAGGTTCTCAAAGACATTGATGTTATAGTTGACTGCTTGGACAACTTTGAGACGAGGTATCTGCTGGATGAGTTTGCCCACGAGAAAGGGATTCCCTTAGTTCACGGAGCTGTGGAAAGCTTTTATGGACAGGTAACCACTATAATTCCAGGAAAAACAAAAAGCCTCAGAGAGATCTTTCCTATCCCGCCGAAGAAGAAAGAAAACTTTCCAATTTTGGGAGCAACAGCTGGAGTTATTGGGACTATACAGGCGGCAGAAGTCATAAAACTCTTAACCGGTAAGGGGGAAGTGCTGGCGAATAAACTGCTTATCGTTGATTTGATGCACAATTCCTTTGAGGTGGTAGACCTTGAGGGTTAGGCTATTTAAAAAGCCCGAAGACTTTGACATTAACGAGGCCATTGAGCTAGTTTCATCTCCAAAAAGCGGAGGGATTGTAGTATTTCTCGGAAAAGTTAGAGAGGAAAGCCACGGTAGAAGGGTTAAAAAGCTCATTTACGAGGCCTACGAAGAAATGGCGATAGAAGAAATGAAGAGGATTCGGGGTGAGGCGTTGAAAAAATTCCCGATACTGGATATGGTTATATGGCACCGCCACGGAGAGCTTGAAGTCGGGGAGAATACAATTCTTATAGTTGCCGCTGGAAAACATAGAAAAGAGGCATTTGAAGCCTGCATATGGGCTGTAGATGAAGTAAAGAAGAGAGTCCCCATATGGAAGAAAGAAGTAACCGACGAAGGTGAATTCTGGATTGAAGGAGAAAAAGCAATACCGGACAAAAAGGTACATTAGGGTCTCTTTTTAATCATTATTTACCGTAATTTAATCACTATGGATAATAGTAAAATTAATAAGCCTTCTTATCGTGTAGATAGTGGTGGTTAGATGGGGACAAATGGTAATGATGGGGCTTTTAATATGGCCCAACACATCATTACTTTTGCCAAACCACCATGGGTAAAGAAAGAACACACCGGAAAGCTTGAAAGACTCATAATGCAGCTGGGGTCGGGAAAAGGAGAGTTTTCAGAGGTAGAAGGGATACCAAGATCAATAGGGTGCATTGGCAACAACAGATTTATTCTCCGAGATACCCCTATGGAACCCAGGCGTATAAAAGAGATAATAAGAGAATTCTCACTAATTTCTGGTAAAGATCTCTATCTAACAAACTACGACGATCTATCTCTCCTAGAAGAGCTTTCCCGTTTCTCCGCGACACTTCCGATTGAAAATGTTTACCCCGTCGTGAGACTCGAGGATTTTGAGAGAGCAGATCTTCCTTCCAATGTAAAACCCATTGTGGAAGCCAGGTATTCCAGTGAAAATATAAAAAAGCTTCAAAACATTGAAGATGCCCATGCCGTGCTTCTTATGATTAAAGGGAGTGAAATTGAAAATATTAAGGATCTCCCATTTTCTTGCGAAATTTACATCGATGTACTCTTTCCCGGTTCACTGAAAAGAGTAGATTTCGATTTAATGGAAGCTAAGAGAACATTTAAAGTTCATAACAATTTTCATCCATGTCTAAGCGGTACCCTGGCTATAACAAGGGAAGGCTTCGCTCTTCCTTGTCCTCTTTTGCGGAAGTTTATAGTAGGGAACGCCAAAGAGCTAAGCCTAAAGGAGATACTCCGGAAACGCAGATTGAAAAGATTCTGGAAATTAGGGAAGAAAGAGATAGAAGGTTGCAAACTCTGCCCATTTAACTCTACATGTCACGATTGCAGGGCACTGGAATATTATGCCTCTGGTGACATAATGGGATTGGAGTACTGTCCTCTAGATCACCCTCTAGGATATAATGTCCAAAAAAGTTTTATGTTATGGAAAATTAAATAATGGATGGTGATGGAAATGGTCAAAATAGAGGTTGTAGAGGTAGAAAAGCCCGAGGGAGTAGAATGTATCATTGGTCAGGGGAACTTCTCAATCTTCACGGTCGATGACTTAGCTAGAGCCCTTCTCACAGCAGTCCCTGGGATAAAGTTTGGGATTGCCATGAACGAAGCAAAGCCGCAACTAACAAGATACACAGGAAACGATAAAGAACTCGAAGAATTAGCTGCAAAAAATGCTTTGAAAATTGGGGCAGGCCATGTGTTTGTTATACTCATGAAAGAGGCCTTCCCAATAAACGTTCTCAATACAATCAAAAACCACCCCGCGGTTGCTATGATCTATGGGGCAAGCGAAAACCCCATGCAGGTCATAGTGGCCGAAACAGAACTTGGACGATCTGTTTTGGGAATAGTTGATGGAAAAGCTACAACTAGAATCGAGACCGCCGAACAGAAGAAAGAGAGAAGAGAACTTGTTGAAAAAATTGGCTACACTATAGACTAACTTTTTTAATCTTTGCATTTTTTATTCGTTTAGGTGAAAAACAATGCGGTTAGTGTTTGTAACCTCTAACAAGGGGAAAGTCGAAGAGGTTAAGAAATACCTCTCTCCACTGGGCGTGGAAATTGTGCAAAGAAACATAAAATACCCTGAGATACAGGCAAACACTCTGGAAGATGTCGTGGCTTTTGGAGTAAGCTGGTTAAAGGAGCATATAGACGAGCCCTTTTTTATAGATGATTCCGGTCTTTTTATTGAGAGCTTAAAGGGCTTTCCAGGGGTTTATTCCGCTTATGTTTACAAAACCTTGGGAAACGAAGGTATTCTCAAGCTCATGGAGGGAATTAATGACAGGAGGGCGTACTTCAAAAGCGTAATAGGATATTACGACGAAGAGCTTCACGTATTTACAGGGGTTGTGCACGGGAAAATAATTGACGAGAAACGCGGCAGTAAGGGGTTTGGATTTGATCCAATATTCATGCCAGAGGGCTACAACAAAACATTCGCCGAAATGGAAACAGAGGAAAAAAACAAAATCTCCCACAGAGGACTTGCTCTAAAGGAGTTTACACGATGGCTAAAAGAAAACCTTAAAAAGGATTGAATGACAATAAAGACCAATATTTTATTGAAAATTTGACAATTACGGGGGATTTGTATGAGTGAAGTACTGGATACAATTGATTTAAAACTGCTAAAAGAGCTCAAGAAGAACTCAAGAGAAAATATAGCCAGCTTGAGCAAAAAGCTAGGCATTCCAAGGACGACTGTTCATTACCGGATAAAGAAGCTCGTAAACGAGGGCATCATAGAGAAATTCACAATCAAACCCAACTACAAAAAGCTCAATTTGGGAACTACAGCGTTTATTCTTGCTAGATATGAACCCGATTCGGGACTTACACAGAGGGAGGTTGCCAAAAGGATCGCCCAAATTGAAGAAGTTTACGAAGTCCACATAATTGCAGGAGAATGGGATCTCCTGATAAAGGTTAGGGCTCCCTCGGCTGAGGACATTGGAAAAGTTGTAATTGACAAGCTTAGAGAGATAAAGGGCGTTGGACAAACCGTAACCATGGTTTCGTTTGTTACCGTGAAAGAGGAACCCTAAAGCGGGCGATGATTGACGTTCTCCTTTCTGATTTTTATGATGAAGTAGCAAGAAATGAGCCTGCAAAAATCGTTTTTATTTTTTGGAAACGTTAATTCTACCAAAACAGATTGGTGGGGGCGCGGGGATTTGAACCCCGGTCCGCGGGTTTCTCCGGGTCAGAGCTCCAAAGGCTCATCCCCAAATCAGCAAACCCGCTCGTCTTCACACCTCTGGAGCCCGATGATGGACCAGGCTACACCACGCCCCCGTCAATAACACTAAAGCCAAAACCAATTTATAAACTTTACTATGATTGCATCTTATCGGGGAGCAGATAACACAAAAGAAAACTCTTGTGGATTATTCGACCGTTTTAAGGATTATTTGAATAAAAATTTGTTTCTAATATGATGAAATTGAGCCTTTAGTGATGCTCCATTTCCTAGGAACATTAACCTTTGGTTGGTAACACTAATATTTAGAAAGCGTTTAAAAGGTGCTATCATATTGAAAATTGGTGATACTAATGCCCATCCTTAAC
>JAGGWM010000189.1 GCA_021157445.1 Thermococcus sp.
AGGCCCAAGCAAAATCATAAACTCCCCATCCTTAACTTCCAAACTCATATCCCTAACCGCAACAACCCCACCAAACTCCTTCCAAACACCCACAAGCCTAACACCAACCATACAAATCACCCCATAACAAACTTTATGTCAGTACTTTCGTAATCCTCAATAACCGCGAACATACCTCCAATCTTTACAACTCCCTTTTCCGTTTCGAGATGAATATTATTAACAGCTTCCTTAAATGAGAGAGTATATCCCACTACATTGCCATGGATTTTCTCGATTTCACCAGTTTTGATGTTCCTTCCAACGACCTCTGCTATGAGTGTCCCATTATTGATATGTCTCTTTACAAAGTCCGCTGCATGAAACATAGCAAAAAATCTGATGTTCTGTGGATTTGTTATATCCTCCACCTCCAAAGAAGATTCTTTGAATATCTCTATTATAAGACTGTATTGTGAGAATATTATTTCAGGATACGTTGCTTTGAAACTGGGTGGAGAAGATTGCCTAAAGCTTACATTCTGGACTGTAACGACCTCCTTTCCATCGGTCATGCCTATTAAGTGGTTCAGCTTGTAGAACTGCCTGACAAAGAAATTTCCTTTCCCTCTAAACTCCGATAGATCCGATATTTTGTCGATGTAAAGAGACACTGTCACGCCTCTCTGAAGAGTTTTTATTAAGTCTTCCTTTATCGTTTCGAAAAATTCGCTTGGAGTAACTACTATCACTTCGTTTTTAGCGGAATACAGCGACTCCCTGAACATCTCAAGGGCTTCATCAAAACTTCTGCTTCTCCATATTGCAGGTCTCTGTTCTTCCTTTTTTACATTCTTAAGCTCAATTTCGAGCTTGTTCATTATGTCCTCAAGTTCTTTTTTGAACCTGAAAAATGCTATCCTTGGTGAGTAAGCAGCGTATACCTTCGGTGTTCCGTCAATTTCAGTTACAAACCCTCTAAGTTTTAAAGAGGATATTGTATCATAGACCCTGTTGTATGGAATTCCGCTTTTTGTAGAGATCTCCTTAGCAGTGCTGGGGCCGTAAACTAAGAGGGTCCAGTAAGTAAGAATTTCATACTTTGTAAACCCAATCTCACTCAAAGCGTGTGAAATTTCCGGAGGAATCTCCATTATTGTCACCTAAAAATATATTGAAGAGGGATTTAAAAAGAATTCAGCAAATCGAGATACCTCTCAAGATGTTTTGTTATTATGAAATTCTTTTTAACCCTTTCTTTGGCATTTTTACCCATTTTCTGTGCCATGTCTTTGTGCTCAAGGAGATAGAGTGTTTTCTCAACGGCCTCACTGACATCTTTCACTAAGAATCCTGTTTTTCCGTCCACTATCTGAAGTCTTATTCCTCCTACGGCTCTCCCTACCACCGGCTTTTCTTTCCACATTGCTTCGGTAACGGTTAATCCAAACCCCTCCCTAATGGACATCTGGAGGATTACGTCACTTGCCCTTTGGAAGGCGTTTACCTCTCTTGCATGAACTCCGGTGAGATTTGTGAGCACTTTAACGTCATAGTCCTCTCCGATTTTTCTTAGGGTTTTCTCGAAGTATATCCAGCCTTCAGGATCATCATGGGCCATTACACCAACTAGCAAGAGTTGAACCTCTGGTATTCTCTCCTTGACTTTTCTGTAGACATCTATAACATCAAAAATTCCTTTCCATGGATCAAAACGAGACACCTGTGTTATTATTGGTCTCTCTGGATCCACGTCAAACCTTTCTAAGATTTTTAAAATTTCGCTCTCACTCAGTTCTCTGTTTTTTTCACTAAGAGGATCAATGGAAGGGGGCATTATAACCACTTTGCTTTTATTAAGGTCATTCTGCACATACTCCTCCATATGGAAAATATATCCATCATACTTCTCGACAAACTGCCTCAGAAACTTCCAGAACTCCAGGTTTGGATCGCTTAGGTCGATGTGACATCTCCAAATCCAGGGTTGCTTTTTCTCATAAAACTCTATAAGGGGTGCCGGTTGAGGATCGTGTATCAAGACGTAATCGAACGAGCTCAAATCAAAGTCCTCAGCGTTCTTCTTGTTTGTTTTCAAATAGAGTTCTTTCATTTCTTCAGTTAACCTAAGCTCCTTGTTTCCCTGAAGAGCATTGTGGAAGCTCTTTGTAACATTGAAAAATTCATTTGTTCCTTCAATCACAAACCATCTTGCGTCTATTCCAACATCCCTCATCAGAGGGACAAGATTGTGCAAAATTTCGGCAACACCTCCGCCAAAGGAGGTGGAGTTTACATGGGTAAAGCTCTTACCTTTCAGATTCTCTGCCTTTTCTTTAATAGTTTCCAAGGCTCCTTCCCCTATTATTTTTCTGTAGTCTTCAAGCTTTTTACCTTCCCCACCAAACTTCGTTACCTCATACATCTTCATACCTCCCATTATTTCTCGGTTGACCAGCCTATCATACCGCTTATATAGTACTTCTGAAAGAGAGCATAGACAAGCAATGGAACAACCATTACCATGATGGAAGCTGCGGTTAGTATGCCCCAATCAACAAAATACTGCCCCCTAAGCAAAGGAAGTCTTTGGGTAGCAACGTATTTCTCCGGATTTTGCAGAAATACCAATGCTAGGAAGAAGTCACTCCACACCCAAGTAAACTGGAGTATTGCAGCTGAGATTAACCCCGGTAGCGCCATTGGCAGGACGATCTTGTAAAATATCTGGAAATCGGTAGCCCCATCTATTCTTGCGGCTTCCTCAACGTCTGTTGGGAGCATTGAGAAATAGTTCCGCATAAAGAAGATGATCCACGCTAAACCCCATGCCGAATGAACCGTTATTAGACCCCTGAATGTGTTTAACATATGAAGATTTCTCAAAAGAAAGTACAGAGGAACTACTGTCATCTGCTGTGGGAGAGCCATTAGGAACACTATAAACGCAAAGAGATAGTGCCTTATTGGGAAGCTGTATCTGGCAAAGGCATAGGCAGCTAATGCGGCGACTATCAAAGGAACAATTGTGGAGGGGATTGCAATTATTAAGGAGTTCTTTAATCCCTGACTTATGGGGAACATAGGATGATTGAAGGCATTTATGTAGTTTTTTAAAGTTATTGTAAAGGGATGAAGATGCCACCATCCACTTACTATCTCTTCATACGGCCTTATCGAGGCCATAAGGACTCCTATAAAAGGTATCAACCATATTATTCCTATAATCCACGCGAGTGCGTTCGAAACGATGTACTTTCTAAGTTTATATCTTGGTATAGCCATTATCACTCCCTCCTCCTAATCAACCACAGGGCAGGTATGAGGGTCAATGCAGTCAAAAGCACGGCCACTACAGCGGCATAGTTGTAGTTGAGGGCTCTTGCAAAGTAGTCCCACATCTTGAGTGCCAAAACCATTGAAGCTCCTCCTGGGCCGCCACCTGTAGCCACATATACAACATCGAAGATTTTGAGATCCCAGAGCAGGGTCATTGCCACTACAACAACGGTAATTGGTTTCAAGAGGGGCCAGGTCACATTTTTGAAGATCTGAAACTTGTTGGCACCGTCTATCAAAGCGGCCTCGTAATAGTCCTTGGGTATAGAAGCCAAGCCTGCCGAGTACATCAACATACTGAAGCCGGTCCATATCCATATTGATCCCAAAATTGCAGCAAAGAGTGCAGTTTCGGGATAGGCTGTCCAAGTAATCGCGAGTCTCTCAATGCCAAGCAACTTAAAAATTGCGGGGATTACCCCTGCTCCTTCTTCAAAAAGAAAGCGAATTATTAAACCTCCAACGATCATGGGGATTACCATACCCAAGAAGATTATAGACTTGACTATAGAACTCCCCTTAACCTCCTCCCGTCTTAAAAGAAGGGCAATTCCCAAGCCTAAAAACACAGTAGCAGGAAGATGAATGGCTATCCATACTATGTTATGAATTAAAGCTCCCCATGGGGGAGATTTAGTCGGAAATCTGTCGAGGTTTACTATATCGGGGCTCAGCAGAACCTCTTTGTAGTTCTCCAAACCAACAAACTTTCCATCAAGGAAGAAGCTCAGGTATATTGTTTTGAACACGGGGTATATTACAAAGGGAATCATTAAGACAAGCGCCGGTAAAAGGAAAAAAAGGGGAGTTAAAGATTTAGGCCTCCTCATTAAGACCCTCCTTCACTTCTTTGGAAACTTGGCATCCAGCGTGCTCAAAACATCGTCTAATCTATCAGGCTGTACCCACAAGAGCTTTAGTTGATCCCAGAAGGTCTTCTGCCATTCTCCTCCAACGCTGTCATCGAGATCCGGTGCTGACTCCACATTAGCCACGACCTTTGCAACATCCTTCATGGGCTCCC
>JAGGWM010000036.1 GCA_021157445.1 Thermococcus sp.
AGGAAAGGTTCTTTTTAGAGTCGTGGCAATTAAAGAAGCGTTTTCAATACCGGCGGCATTAATTGGAGCCCATATAACAACATTTCTAAATGAGGCCTTCTTAAGGAGTATCTTCTCAGTTCTTTTGTTTTATCTGGCATATAAAATGGCCATAACTCCTTCAAAATCTCATCACGAGGAAAACATCAGAATAAACTACAAGAACGTCCCTATAGTAGGTGTGCTTTCAGGCTTTGTATCTGGTCTGCTCGGGATAAGCGGAGGGATCCTAAACGTCCCCCTTTTCCATGTTCTTGTTGATATACCTGTCAGATACTCTATTGGGACCTCTAGTGTGGCGCTCTTTTTCACGGCCCTTGCTGGAACCTATGGACATTTCAAAGCTGGAAATGTAAACATAGAAACGGCACTTCTTTTAGCTCCGGGACTTATAATAGGAGCATATTTGGGGGCAAGAAGTGCCCACACTCTGCATCCAGAGAGATTAAAACGTTGGTTTGCTTTTATACTCGTTTTAATCGGAATTAAGATGTTAATCTAGCCCTTAAATTTATTAATTCTCGCTTCATAATTAAAAAGGAGCCTTGAAACAGTTTGAAACTATCGTTTCACCGGGTTCCTAAAGTAGGTCAAACTCATATTAGCGATGGTGGGAGAGATGAAGTTCAGCGCTCTTTGGGTCATTTTCATTTTAATAAGTGGGATAATTCCAATTAGCATTGCTCAAAATCAAAGCAACGGCCAATACTTGGAAGGACAGAGCAACGAAAGCATGGCCGGAGAGCTAATAGCCCAGTTGACCAAACTCGGCAGATTCGTAGAATCAAAGGTAAAGCCAGTGAAAAATGAGTTGCCTCAGAATATTTTAGACAATTATAAAAAAGCCGAAGACCTCAAAGAAAAAGCGCTCTCGGAATACCAGAATGGAGAATATCAAGCGGCACTTCAAGATTCCCTCTTGGCCATGAGATACTATAAAGAAGTCCTCAGGGAATTAAGAGAAACAGAAAGCCCAGAAATGTTGAAAGAGCAGATGAACGTGGAAGCTCTAAGGAGTATTGAGTATCTCTCCTATGTAGAGAGGATCATAAAAGTGGCTCAGAACAGAGGAATAAACACGGACAGGCTGGTAAAAGCTTACAAAGAGACCAAAGATGCTTATAGAGCAGTCATCGAAAACTTGAAAGCGAAAAGACTTGAAGATGCCAAAAGAAACCTGAAAATTGCCAGAATAAAGAGAGCTGAGCTTAATAAAGAATTAGAAAAAGTGCTTAGGGAACTTACTTTGAGAAATTCTGATGACATAGTTAAATCTTTCTTAACAAAGACCAATCAGAGCATCGCGATTGCTGAGATAATGGTAGAAAACGCAAAAGCAAGAGGCATGAAAGTGGAAGATGCCGAACAAAGTATAAAAAGGATAAAAGACATCCATATGGAAGTTGAGAGCTTAGCGAAGAAAGGAAAATGGGTTGAGGCACTTGAAGTAATCAGGGAAAATTTCTACCAGATACAGAGGTTCTTTAGAACAATAGAGAGAGTTAGGAGGGAAAATGTGAACATAAAAGAATCTCTGGAGGATATGAGAGAGAGGATAAAAAGAGACGCAACTGCGATTGCAATCCTAAGAAAGAGAGGGGTAAATACCGCAAGAGCAGAGGTGCAGCTTAAAGGGGTCATCAACGAGGTTTCTGTAGCAATGATTTCATTAAAAAGGAACGATATAAGCAACGCTATCATCCATCTCCAGAGAGCTAACAAACTTCTCAGGGAAGTGGAGGAGTTTATAAAGAGTAATTCTTAGGGGGTGCAGAAGTGAAACGTGCCCTTACTCTAATAAGCCTTCTCATTCTCCTGCCCCTTGCTAGTGCCCAGTTTACAGTTTCAGAGGTAGAATTAATAATATACACTGACGGTTACGTTAAGGTTCATTATCAGCTAATCCCCGACGAATACACCTCTCAAATCAGTCTGCCACTTTTAGGAAAGAACTATGAAGGAGTTGAGGTTGTTGATGAAAACGGCAACCCCCTTAATTTTGAAATTTACAATGGATCTCTCATTGTTTATGTGGAAAACTCCCACATCGTTGAGGTGTCCTACTATACCCCTGATTTGACCTATAAGGAGGGGCTAGTGTGGACGATTAACGTGTCAATGGACTATCCCTTTGATGTCGTCCTTCCTGAAAACGCTGTTGTCGTTGATTTGTCAGAGCTTCCCCTTAAAATAGCATCCAATGTTATTACAATGCCCCCCGGAAACCAAAGCATCTCCTATACCCTTGAATTTGTAACTGAGGAGAACAAAAAGGACATCTACTCCCCAGTTCTGGTATTTCTGGCTCTCTTGGCGATAGTTGTATTTGGCCCTGTAGTGATAAGAAGGATAAAAAGAGAAGCCCCAAAGGAGGAACTTCACATAGACAAAGAAGAGTTTTTGAAAAAGCTTGAGAGTTTTAACTTAAATGAGGACGAAAAAAGAGCTCTACTCTATGTATTGGAAAAAGGCGGCAGGGCAAGTCAAGCGGAGGTGAGAACCGCTTTGGGGATACCCAAAACTACAGCTTGGAGGATGTTTAAGCGTCTCGAAAGACAGGGTCTCGTTAGAATAATCAAAGGAAGAAAAGAGAACTGGGTGGAACTGAAACCTTAACGAACCTTTGCTCCTAATTTTACCTCTTTCTCCGGCGTTAGTAGTGCAACGGTTTCTCCGTCATCTGCTGCCAAAAGCATTCCCTGGCTTTCCACACCACGAAGTTTCTTTGGCTCTAAATTTGTAATAACTGCAACATACCTGTTGAGGAGCTCTTCTTTTTTATAGTATGCTTTCAAACCTGCTACAAGCTGCCTAACTTCGTCTCCAAGATCAACTTTGACAACATAGAGCTTGTCAGCATTTGGATGGTCTTCAACGCTTATTATTTTCCCGATTCTTATATCAAGCCTGGCAAATTCATCAAATTTCACGTAGTTCATCTTTACGCCCTCCTTTCTTTTTTCCGACTTCTTTACTTTTTCTCCATAAATCCTCTTCAATATTGCCTCTGCCTCCTCCCCAAGCCTTTCTTTGGCCACCTTAACGACATCTTCCACCTTGTAATACTTGTCAAGCAGAATTCTGGCACTTTCGGGATTGCCCTTTCCTATATACTTCACTATGTAGGCTATGATATCCTCATCGCTGACCTTCCTAAAGAGAATCTCTGCCTTTCTAACTTTGTGTCCTGCTTTAAGAGGCTCAAACTTCCATTTCTTAGCTTCTTCAAGGTTTAAAAGGTGCCATATCTTTTCACTTGCGTCTGGAAGGAAGGGCTCAAGGAGAATCCCCAAAGCCTTAACGATTTGAAGGGAGACGTTTACGGTTGTTCCGGTCCTAATCATGTCGGTTTTGGCAGTTTTCCACGGCCTCTGATAGTCAAAATACTGGTTGCCAAATATTGCGAGTGCCATTACCCTCTTGAGTGCCTCTTTAAACTGGTAGTTTGATATTAACTCCCCAACTTCCACAAAAGCTTTTTCTATCTCCTCAAATGCCCTCTTATCAAGCTCATCAAGTTCCCCGATTTCCGGAACCTTTCCATCAAAATACCTGTTAACAAAGGTCAACGCCCTGTGCACGAAGTTTCCAAGATTGTTTACAAGCTCTTCGTTTATTTTCTTTTTGAAATCTTCAAAACTGAACTCACTATCCCTCGTCTCGGGCATTACAGCGGTTAGATAATACCTCAGATAGTCTGCCGGAAATGCATCGAGGAACTCATGCACCCATATAGCCCAGTTTCTGCTCGTTGAAAATCTTCTGCCCTCTAAGTTTAGATACTCGTTTGCGGGAATATCATAAGGCAGAAGCCACTCAAACTCTCCTTTCTCGTCTTTATACTTGCCATAAGCCATTAAGAATGCCGGCCAGAATATGGCATGGAACGGAACGTTGTCCTTTCCGATAAAGTGCACAATCCTCGTCTCACCATCGTATCCACTAAGCCAGTATTTTTTCCACTCCTTCTCTTTTCCAAGCCTCTTAAAGTACTCAACGGTTATTGAGATGTAACCTATCGGGGCCTCAAACCAAACGTAGAGGACTTTTCCTTTGATATCTTCGTCTTCAAGAGGCACGGGAATTCCCCAGTTGAGGTCCCTCGTTATTGCCCTCTCTTCAAGTCCCTCATTAATCCATCCCAAGACGGTGTTCCTGACATTTGGCTTCCAGTGCTTCTGGCTTAGAACCCACTCCTTAAGCTTCTCTTGGAAGTTTTGCATTTTTATGTAGTAATGGGCCGAATCTTTGAAGGTGATTGGATTTCCGCAGATGTTACACCTTGGATTTACAAGCTTCTCTGGGGTAAGGGGATGACCACAGACTTCACACTGGTCTCCTCTTTGATCTTCTGCACCACAGTAAGGACAGGTGCCAATAACGTATCTATCCGGTAAGAACATTTTGTCATGTTCGCAGTAAGCCTGTTTTTCCACCTTTTTAACAAGATGCCCATTCTCAAGGGCCTTTAAGAAGAACTCCTGGCTTATTCTGTAATGAACGGGAAGTTCAGTTCTGCCAAAATAATCAAAGCTTATTTTTGCCCTTTCAAAAGTCGTTTTGATGTGCTCGTGGTAGTAGTCAACTATCTCCCTTGGACTCTTGCCCTCTTTTAAGGCTCTGAAAGTTATCGGAGTTCCGTGTTCGTCAGTTCCACATATGAAAATAACGTCTTCTCCTTTTAGCCTCAAATAGCGTACGAATATGTCTGCTGGTAGATACGCCCCAGCCAGATGCCCTGCATGGATGGGCCCATTAGCGTAAGGTAATGCAGAGGTTACAGTGAATCTCATCTTCACCACCCCCAAGAACTAACTTGCTGCCCTTTATAAGTTCTCGCCAATTTTAAATATTACGGTGGGTTATTTTCAACATATAAGAATATGTCTGCTATTGCATAATCACTTGCCAATACCTATCTCCGAGGCTTTAACGACTATGCATTTTTCAGGCAACTCAACTTCTCCCCTCTGACCTTCTCCCTGCCGTAAACGGCAAGGCTTTCAAAAGAAAAATTATCACCAAAGTGTTTTAACCATCAAATCCAAAAACGCTTTCGGTGGGAACATGAAAACCAGGATTAGAGAAAAGTTTGTGTTTGATGCCGCCCATGCGATAAAGATAAATGGGGAGCTTGAAGAGATCCATGGACACACTTTCAGAGGCGAAATTTTCATTGAAGGAGAAATAAGAGAAGGCTACATAATGGATTTTTTAGAGCTTAGAAGGATACTGGACAATGCTATTGCTCCGTTAAGACATAAAAATCTAAACAAACTCTTCGAAAATCCTACAACAGAGAACATCGCCCTGTGGATCGCGGAGCGAATTAAGAGGGACTTACCCCAAGAGATTAGGTTGCATAAAATTGTTCTGTGGGAAGGAGATGAGAATGGAGTTGAATTTGAGTTCTAGCCTCTACCAAAAAGCTAAAATTTAATGGAAATAATGTATTAGAGGTGAAGAAAATGAAAGATTTCTACATAGCACACGAGGATGAGATAAAAGCCGGAAAAACAACTGATGTTTACTTCATCAGAACCAGAAAGATACTCGAAGAGAAAGGAATCCACAAAAAAGTTTTTGCCGATATTTCCACAACTTCCCTTCCAAAAGGATGGAAATGGGGAGTTTTGGCAGGAGTTGAAGAGGTCGCAAAGCTCTTGGAAGGACATCCAGTAAACGTTTACTCTATGCCCGAAGGAACAATATTCCACCCATACGAGCCCGTAATGCAGATTGAAGGCTACTACAAAGAATTTGGCATCTTTGAAACTGCACTGCTCGGAATGCTGAGTCAAGCGAGCGGAATAGCAACAGCCGCCCTTAGAGTCAAAATAGCTGCAAAGTTCAAGCCGGTCTATTCCTTTGGTATAAGACACATGCACCCTGCTATAGCTCCGATGATCGATAGAAGCGCATTCATAGGGGGCTGCGATGGAGTTAGTGGTGTCTTAGGAGCTGAGATGATCGGGGAAAAACCAGCTGGAACAATGCCACACGCGTTAATTCTGACGATTGGTGACCAGGTAAAGGCATGGAAATACTTTGATGAAGTTATGCCAGAGGACGTTCCAAGGGTAGCCCTCGTTGATACCCTTTGCGATGAAAAGTTAGAGGCTTTAATGGCGGCTGAAGCGTTGGGAGAAAAGCTGGCTGCAGTGAGGCTTGACACGCCGAGTTCAAGAAGGGGGAACTTCAAACGCATTGTGGAAGAAGTAAGGTGGGAGCTAGATTTGAGAGGTTATAAACACGTTAAGATATTTTTAAGCGGTGGATTGGATGAGGAAAGTCTCAGGGAACTGGCAGATGTAGCGGATGCCTTTGGTGTTGGAGGGAGCATAGCGAGTGCAAAACCAGTAGACTTCTCTCTCGACATAGTTGAAGTTGAAGGAAAGCCGCTAACAAAGAGAGGAAAGCTGAGTGGAAGAAAACAAGTGTACAGATGCGAAAATGGACACTATCATAGGGTTCCAGCGGAGAAAAAACTCGAAAAGTGTCCCGTTTGTGGGGCAAGAGTTGAACCCCTTTTGAAGCCTCTCATCGAAAACGGAGAGATAGTCGCGGAACTCCCAAAGGCCAGAGAGATCAGGGAATACGTGCTTGAACAAGCGAAAAAGTTTGGGCTAATGTTAGATTAGCTTTTTTCTTATATTCTTAGCCTTTTTTAAGGATCTAAAAATTTCAATTTTCCGAGAAGGCCACAGAGAATCACGCATGCGAAAACCACAAAGTTGAAGGAATTAATAAAAAGAAAAGGAATTCACTCGACTGTGATTGATCCGGTTGGGCAGCTCTCTGCTGCCTCTTTTGCACACTCAAGGTCGGTCTCAGCTACGAGTACCTTAGCTTTTCCCTCCTCGTCCATCTCAAAAACATCCGGGCAGATGCTTGCACAGACCCCACATCCAATGCATGTGTCCCTATCAACACTAACCTTCATTTCCAGCACCTCCAAAGAGCTTCAAAAATAGAGGGAAACCTAGGTTTAAAAACCTTTTCCAAACTAAAGGTTATACCCCATATTTTAGTGAGAAAAAGAAACAGAGAACAAAACAAAAGAGGAAATGAGCGGAGAAATCAAATTTCTTCAATGTATATACAGCCCACAGGACAAGCTTCAGCGGCCTCTCTGACACAATCAATGAAATCTTCTCCAATAATTTCAACCTTTGGCTGGCTTTTTCCCTCATCGTTCATCTCAAAAACATCCGGGCAAAGGCTTGCACAAATGGCATCGCCAATACAAACGTCTTGATCAACCCCAACCCTCCATTGGGCCATCTAATTTAGCATCTTCTGGTAGTTAAGGGGAACGCATATGTATTACATGCACAA
>JAGGWM010000113.1 GCA_021157445.1 Thermococcus sp.
CATGAAAGTCGATCTTAACTCCGACCTTGGTGAAAGCTTTGGGAGATACAAGCTTGGGCTTGATGAAGAGGTTATGAAGTATATAACTAGTGCAAACGTTGCATGCGGCTGGCATGCCGGCGATCCTTTAGTAATGAGAAAAACCGTGAAGCTTGCGAAAGAGCTAAACGTTGCAATTGGAGCTCACCCAGGCTATCCGGACTTGCTTGGCTTTGGAAGGAGATATATGGACATCACGAGGGAAGAAGCAAGGAATTACATTTTGTATCAAATAGGTGCTCTTTATGCATTTGCAAAGGCGGAAGACTTAACTCTGCAACATGTTAAGCCACATGGGGCGCTCTACAATGCTCTGATCAAAAATGAAGAGCTAGCAAGAGGAGTCCTTGAAGGAATAGCAGATTTCGACAAAAAGCTGATTTTTGTAGGATTATCACTCTCAAAGCCTTTGGAAATTGCAAAGGAGATGGGGCTAAAAGTGGCTCACGAAGTATTTGCAGATAGAGCTTACAATCCAGATGGAACGTTGGTTTCAAGAAGAAAGCCCGGAGCGGTTATACACGACAAAGAGCTGATAGCGGAGAGGGTAATCTCAATGGTCAAGGATGGGGGCGTTAAAGCAATCAACGGTGAGTGGGTGGAGCTTAAAGCTGACACAATCTGCGTCCATGGGGACAATCCAAAAGCTCTTGAGATTACAGCGTACATAAGAAAGCGCCTTGAGGAAGAAGGGATCAAGATTGTGCCAATGGGAAAGATTATTTAAACATCAACAGTAATTAGGAAGTGGGGAGGAATATGGCAATAATAGAAGCGGTTTATGAAGATGGAGTGTTCAAACCTCTAAAGAAAGTAACAGCTCCAAAAAGAGTTAAACTGATAATAATCAAAGATTTTGAAAGGGACTTGGAGGAAGTATTTGGAATACTCAGTGAAAGTCTTGACATCAGAAAACTAAGAAAAGAGTGGGATAGAAATGTATCTTATTGACACCGATATAATAATTGACATTCTCAGAGGCGTTAGAGGGTCAAAGGAATTCCTGCTGGACTTATCAAAAGAAGGGCTGTTTCTTTCAGTTATCAGCATGGCAGAAATATTCTCTGGCAGGGAAACAAAAGATCCTGTAAAACATGAAAAAATTCTCCGATTTTTGTCTCATTTTGAAGTGGTACCTCTAACCCAAGAAATTGCTATTCTAGGAGGAGCAATAAGGAGGGACTATCAAATTGGCCTAGCTGATGCGTTGATTGCTGCGACTGCAATTCATAATGGATTAACAGTGGTAACTTACAATACAAAGCATTTTGAAAAAATTGAAGGCTTGAAAATTCTAAAACCAAGCTACAGGTGAGATCCTATGTTCCCCCAGTTCAAGCCTGCAGGTGACTCTGCTTTAGTTATTATTTTTGGAGATAGAATAGACGAGAAAATTAACAAAAAAGTCCATGCAGTTGCCAATGCCATAGAAAAAGCAGCTCCGGATTGGCTCATTGAAGTTGTTCCAACTTACACGAGCATCTATGTGTACTATGACTCACTCAAGCTCAGCTATCAAGAAGCCCTCAATGCCATTAAGCCTCTCCTCTCAGCAGAGCCAAAAGAGGAAAAGCCAAGGATTGTAGAAATTCCGACGGTCTATGGTGGAGAATTTGGGCCGGATATTGAGTTTGTAGCAAAGCACAATGGGTTAAGCGTCGATGATGTCATTGAAATTCACTCAAAACCCCTCTATAGGGTATATATGCTCGGTTTTCTCCCAGGGTTTGCTTATTTGGGGGGCATGGACGAGAGAATTGCAACCCCAAGACTCGAGAAGCCACGCCTAAAAGTCCCGGCAGGTAGCGTGGGTATAGCCGGAAAGCAGACGGGGTGGTATGCAATAGAAAGCCCAGGAGGATGGAGATTAATTGGAAGAACACCATTGAAAACATTTGACCCTTCAAAAAGTCCGCCGAGCATAGTCAAAGCAGGGGATTACGTTAAGTTTGTGCCCATAAGCGAGGAGGAGTTCCGGGAGCTCTATAAGCAAGAATGGGGCGAGAAGCAATGATAGAACTTGTTAACGTTCCCTCTCTGCTGACCATTCAGGACTTGGGGAGATATGGTCATCAAAAGTTCGGAGTTCCGGTAAGCGGAGCTATGGATGAGATTTCCGCTAGATTGGCGAACTACCTCGTAGGGAATAAGGACAATTTCCCGCTTCTGGAATTTGCCCTAAGAGGTCCGACAATAAGGTTTCACTCTTCAGCGGTTTTTGCAGTTGCTGGAGATGTTGAGATAAAGCTAAACGGCATTCCAATAAGTCCTTGGGGAAGCTACTGGGCAAAAAGAGGCGATATCTTGGAGGTAGGAACCCTAAAGAGCGGCATGTACGGTTACATAGCCTTTGCTGGAGGAATAAAGTGCGAACCAATTCTCGGAAGCTGTTCCACTTATCTGAGGGCAAACTTTGGCAGGGCATTAAAAACCGGGGATATTCTAAAGCTAGACTACGCAATTTTAACCGGAAAAGAGGGCAAAAAGCTTCCAGAAGAGTTCATACCAAAATATTCAAACGAGAGCGAAATTAGGGTAGTCTTAGGGCCACAGGAAGACCACTTTACAGAAGAGGGAATTAAAACATTTTTAGGCTCTACTTACGAAGTAACTGCCGAGTCCGATAGAATGGGATACCGGTTGGAAGGGCCAAGAATAGAGCATTCGGAAAAAGGTGCTGATATAATTACCGATGCTATTCCCCTAGGTGCAATTCAAGTTCCAAAAAGCGGGAAGCCAATAATAATGCTTGCAGATAGGCAGACAAGCGGGGGCTACGCAAAGATTGGGGTTGTTGCCAAGGTGGACATCCCAAAGGTTGCCCAAACAAGACCAGGAGGAAAGCTAAGGTTCAAGGCTGTTAGCGTTGAAGAGGCTCAAGAAGCTTTAAGAAGGCGTGAAAGAACCATGGAAGCCTTAAGGCTATTCCTCCTTGGAGAGTTGAGAGCATATAAGTTGAAAGCTCTCGGAGAAGAGATAATAGCCTTCATAAAAGTAGAAAAGAAGGGATAGTTATTCTTTCTCCCGCATAACCCTTGCAATCTTGTATTTTTTCCCATCACATTCAAAATCCCCAAGAATTTCAAGAATTTTGACACTATCACCCTCAAAAAGGCCTTCCGGCCTAACAAGGCTTTGCTTTTCTGGATCATTGCAGTCTACAAAGCTCAGCTTTATCTTCGAGCCCACTATCGCTATCCTTGGCTCCACTGCCACCTCTATTGCCGGCTCTACAACTTCAACAACCCTTACTTTTCCCTCATGAAGAGGGCACGAGTGCTCTATGTTTCTAACTCTTACAACTTTGTACCTCCTTCCGGGTTCGAGGTTCCCTACGCAGACCCTTGCTAATCTGCAGGTTTTACATGGATCTGCCGGACCGTAATAGATGAACTCTACTCCCGGCTTTGCAAGCTTTTCACCAACCAGCGTGATTACCATTTTAACACCTCCTATGAAAGATGATCATATTACACCCGTTATTTTAGCCGCTTTCTCAGCCGCTTCTCTTGTGAGGCCATCTTTACCTAAAATTGTATACCTACCAGGTCTGATTGTGTGGGCTATTGTCAATGCCTCCACAATGTACTCTGGATCAATTCCCAACTCGTATGCATTAGTAGGTGCCCCGACCTTCTTTAAGGTTTCTCTAATTCTCTGCCACTTAAGACCGTGAAGGTATGCCATTATTATCGTCCCAACTCCACATTGCTCTCCATGAAGGGCGGGCTTTGGGGCAATTGCATCCAATGCGTGGCTAAATAGATGCTCCGCACCGCTTGCTGGTCTTGAAGAGCCTGCTATACTCATCGCTACACCGCTGGATATTAACCCCTTTATTACTTTTCTCACACTTTCCTCATTGCCCAGCCGTATGACATCAGCGTTTTTAATAACCATCTTTGCGCTCATAAGAGAAAGTGAAGCGGCATATTCGCTGAAATATTCTCCTCTAATCTTGTGAGCCAGCTCCCAATCTTTTACCGCTGTAAGATTGCTTATCATATCCCCAACTCCCGCTGCAAGATAGCGGTACGGGGCGGTTTTTATAACCTCAACATCCGCAATAATCGCTACAGGTGGGCGAGCTTTTATTGATGTTTTGGTGCCAAGATCCTTTATTGAAGCGTTTGCACTTGCTATGCCGTCATGAGAAGCCGTTGTTGGGAAGCTTATGAAGGGGATATCGGCCTTAAAAGAAGCCAATTTGGCAACATCTATTATGCTTCCTCCCCCAACACCAATAACCCAGTTTACATTCTCATCCCTTATTACATTGAGGGCATTTTCAACTTCTTTCATTGAAGCTTCTTTCACCACCAAGCTCTTTACATCAAAAAAATCTTTTAAATGCTTCTCTACGTCTTTTCCAGCAATTTCTTTTGTTTTTGGACCGTAAAGAATTAGAGTCTTTTCACCCAATTTGAGCCTTTTGGCAACTTGACTAACTTTATCTTTGAGGTTTTCACCAAGAAGAACCTCTCTTGGTAGCTCCATTAAATGCATGATAATCACCCTTCTATTTTTCTCCTTCAGAGCTTAAAAAATAATTGGAGGAAAAAGTTTTAACTACTCTTGGAATATTCATTCAGCTGACCTCCTCCCCGCCCCGAAGGGCGAGGGTTCCCACAGGGAACACCCTTAACCGCAGTCGCCTGCGGGGCATCGGGCAGGTTGGTGTCATCGGGCACGGTCAGAGGCACCCTCATTATAATGAATGTAGGCGAAAAGTACCTAAAAACTTTATGCAAAAATATAATAGGTGCGTAAAATGAAGCTCACGCTAAAGATGAAGATGAGGTCCTTAACAAGGAACAAGGAATGGATGTTGGAGCAGTCAATGGAGGAGTTTAAGAGTTGTGTTAATGATTGGTTGAATGCAATTGCTCAGCTCAGAGAGAAGCCTAATAGAGGCAACTTGCATCGCTTTGCTTATAAGAGAATTAGGAGCGAGCACCCCCAATTGCATAGCAATGTCGTTCAGGACGCTATGAACTTAGCAATTGAAATCTACCGCTCTTGGCTCAAGAAAGGGGGGAGCTTCCCAGAGTTTCACTCCGATGTCATTTATTTCAAGGGTGTAGATGTCAAGATAGAAAACAATGGACTAGTTGTCCCGCTGATGGGTGAGAGGGTTTACTTGCCTTTATACGTTCCAAAGAAATTCAAGAAGTATCTTCAACACAAGCACGGTAGAGTGGCAATAAAACGCATCGGTAAGGATTGGTACGCATTTGTCTCAATTAATGTTCCAGAAAAAGAGCCGATAAAGCCAATTGGGACAATTGGCGTGGACTTAGGATACTACAATTTGCTGGTGGCAAGCGATGAGAAAGGAAGAGAAGTCATGAGGGTTCAAGGAGATGTGTTGATAAAGCACAAAGAACATTTGGAAAGGCTGACTGCAAGGAGACAACAGAGGCTTATGAAAAGGTTTGGCACTTATGCCAAGACAAATCACAAGGACAGAAAGTTTGTTGATGACTTAAACCACAAAATTGCTAAAGAGCTCGTCCTAAAGGCAAAGCAATTAAACAGAGCAATTGTTCTGGAAAAGCTGAAAGGTCTAAAGGGACAAAAAAGATCAAAGCGACTTAGGAAAATTCTGCACCGTTGGAGCTATGCTGACCTTGTGGCTAAGATAGTGTACAAGGCAAGGTTACATGGTGTGCCGGTTATCTTTGTAAGCCCAAGAGGAACTTCAAAGACATGCTCAAATTGTGGCTATTATGTTAAGGGCTTTAAAAATGAGAGGGTGTTTAGATGTCCAAAATGTGGTTTCCAACTGGATAGGGATTTGAATGCGGCAAGAAATATTGCAAAGCGGGCTTTCCTCCCCGCCGTAAACGGCGAGGCTTCCAGCCCGCAAAGGAGGTGATTAAATGAGCATTGGAGAGGTCTTTCAGAGATATTTCATAGACCCAATAAGGTATAATCAAGGCTACAATATTGTAAATACCCTTACCTATGCAATAATTCTCGGATTGGCGGCCCTTGCGGTATATAAGGTTCTTAAAAAACTTGGCATAAAATACGACAACGCGTTCTTTAGAGCCTTAATTCCATATATGATCCTGGGCGCCTTTGGAAGGGCGCTGACAGATGCAACAATAATACCCAGAACTTATCTTACAGTTACACCGGGCATATATTTCGTCGTGTTTGCAATAACGTTCTTAGCACTTTTAATAACTCACAGACTTTTTGAAGACTGGAGAAAAGTATTTCTCTACTTTGGATGGGCCCTTGTGGGAGGGGAAGTTCTTCTTCTGCTTTTTAACTTAGACAAAGTACGCTTCAACTTTGAGGTTTTAAAGTACTTCATTCCCTTTGTATCACTCGCCCTAGCTGTGGTATATCTCCTTTCCAAGAGGATAAGGCTCGTGAGAGACAATTCTTACCTTTTCTATGCTCACTTCTACGACGCAACGACAACGTTTGTGGGTGTTGATTTTCTCGGTTACTGGGAGCAGCACGTGTTGCCAAGGTACCTCATGAACCTGACAGGAACTGCTGCAGTTATGTACCTTTTGAAATTTTCCGTTCTGATGATTGCCCTTTACCTAATGGAGGAGCTTCAGGAAAGCGAGAGCGAGAAAGAGCTTATGGACTTTATAAAGATGGTGATGTTTATCCTCGGCTTTGCTCCGGGGACAAGAAATCTATTGAGAATGCTTATGGGGGTTTAGACATGTATGAATGGAACGAGATAGCCCTTAATCTTGCAAAGGATATTGAAAGAGAGGTTATGCCCCTCTTCGGGACAAAAAAAGCCGGAGAATTTGTTGGTTTTAGCCCAAGTGGAGACAAAACCAAACTTGTAGATAAGATCGCAGAAGATGTGGTTCTAGAGTATCTCAAACCTCTTGGGGTAAACATAGTGAGTGAGGAGATAGGGAACATAGACGTTGGAAGTGAATACGCAGTTGTTGTTGATCCCATTGACGGTTCCTTTAACTTCATCCAGGGCATTCCAATCTTTGGATTCAGCTTTGCAGTGTTCAAAAACAAAAAGCCCGTTTATGCCATGCTCTATGAATTCATTACAAAGAACGTTTATGAGGGAATCCCTGGAGAGGGAGCATATCTAAACGGTGAGAAAATATGGGTTAGGCCTTTAAACGAGAAGTCAATCTCAATAAGCTTTTACACAAGGGGAAGGGGAGCAAAGCTTGTTGAAAAAGTTAGGAGAACAAGGACTTTGGGGGCTATAGCAGTTGAGCTTGCCTACCTCGCTAGAGGCTCTCTGGATGGTGTAATAGACATAAGGAACTATGTAAGACCTACTGATATAGCGGCCGGTTATGTAATTGCGAGAGAAGCTGGGGCTGTTATAACCGACGACAAGGGAGAAAATGTGAAGTTTAGATTAGATGCAACAGAAAAGCTGAACATAATAGCTGTTAACGATAGAAAGCTCCTCGAACTCATACTTGAGACTATTTGACAATTGGCGAAAGATTTAAAAATAAAGCGCAAAGAGGTATATGCGGAAGTGCCGGGGTGGCTCAGCCTGGTCAGAGCGCCCGGC